>JAHDDX010000029.1 GCA_020629135.1 Hellea sp. | reverse complement strand
GATGATGCCGGTAAATTTTTGCCAGATTATGTTTCACAGGGGATTATGGAAAAAGATCCCTTTGTCACGCTGGATCAAGACGGGGTTGGTGACCTCATCAAAATTGCGGCAGAACGCGGTAAATCCGTCAATTCCGGGCTGAAAATGGGGATTTGTGGCGAACATGGCGGTGATCCCGCTTCTATCGCTTTTTGCCACAATACGGGGTTGAATTACGTCTCATGCTCCCCATATCGCGTCCCCATAGCCCGTTTGGCGGCCGCGCAGGCGGCGATTTCGGCCTCAAAAAAGGCATCGTGATCTTAACCACGGATTAACTTTACCGAATCAGGCTAATGCGGCTTTGGCATTAGATATGCATTTCTGACGATTAGAATTGCGTTTCTAATGGTGAGTTTTGGGCTTGAAGTTGGGAAAGGGAGCCGTTAAAGGGCGCCGCCATGTTTAAGATGAGTACAAATTGGACCCTGGGGTCCGCCATATCAGTGGCCGTATTAGCGGCCGCTATGGCATTCCCGAAGATCTCTGCGCAAGCAGCGGATCAACGCGAAGCCGCAGCCTGGAATGATATGGCCTCTGAATATCTGGTCGCTGAGCGCACAGCTGCGCTGGCAGAAGCGGTTCCAACACCTATTAATTACGAAATACCCTCCGCCAATCAGGTGGAAAATGTGATTGCGACAGCTAAGTTTACAGCGGCCGAGCAAAAATGTCTGGCCGAGGCTGTCTATTACGAAGCCCGCTCAGAAACCCGCTCGGGTCAAAAAGCCGTGGCCGAGGTTGTCTTGAACCGCGTCGCCAGCAAGCACTTCCCCAGCACCATTTGCGGCGTTGTTTACGAAGGGTCCGAGCGTTCAACCGGATGTCAGTTCTCTTTCACCTGTGACGGCTCTATGGATATTGCGCCGAAAGGCAAGTCGTGGACCCGTTCAAACGATGTTGCGACCCTGGTGATGACCGGCGGCGTTACACCCTTTACGAACCGCGCGACCCATTATCATACCACGGCGATCAAGCCGAAATGGTCAGATAATCTGCGCATGACTAAACGGGTCGGCAGCCATGTGTTTTACCGGTTTGCCCCGCGGGATTATCAGCCCTCTGTCCCGACCATGGTGACAATCGCCCCACCGTCCTGATCTTCCGGGTCCCTAAAAATTAATATCAATCAGGCGCGCCGATCACCCAATTATAGGCTTGGATCGTCACGGATTTCGGCAGGCCGGCGAGCTTATAAGGATCGGTTGCGCACCAGTTTTCAACATCAGTTTTGTTTTCGGCTTCGACGATCAGGAGCGAGCCGCGCATAGTGCCCTCATCATCCAACCACGGTCCGGCGGTTAACAGCTTTACTTTATCGGTTTCGGCTTTCAGCCAGGCAATATGAGCATCGCGCGTGGATTGACGGATCGGCAGGCCGCCTTCGCGGTCCTGTGTGTAGATCAAAAAGCGCATCTATGCGGTCTCCGATTTATGGCCGCGGGATAAGAGGCGTGTAATGGCGCTGTCTATGTCTTCGTCACCGGCCAGAATATTGGCCATGGCCGCACAGATCGGCATTTCAACGCCTTTGGAGGCCGCCAGGGCTTTGAGGGCGGGGGCTGTCGCGACGCCTTCGGTGACGACCGCGCGTTCGGACATGATGCTCTCGAGGCTTTCTCCGCGGCCCAGAGCGAGCCCGCAAGACATATTTCGGGATTGTTCAGAGGAACAGGTCAGAACCAGATCGCCCAGCCCACACATGCCGGTCAGTGTTTCCGGTTTGGCACCCAGGGCGGTTCCAAGTCGGGTCATTTCGGCAAAGCCGCGGGCAATGATCGCGGCGTGCGCCGATCGTCCGAGCTCTTTACCCAGTACTAATCCACAAACTATGGCGAGAACGTTTTTGACGGCACCGCCGATTTCTGCACCCAAAACATCACCCGAATAATAGGGTCGGAAATGCGGCGCGGCGACCGTATTGACCAGTTTGGCCCCGATATCCCAGTCCCCACAAGCCAGAGTGACAGCCGTTGGCAGGCCTTTGGCAACGTCTATGGCAAAGCTTGGGCCGGATAAGACGGCGGGTATCGCCTCGGGCATGATCTCTTCAAGCACTTCGCTCATAAATTTTAATGTGCTGATTTCTATGCCCTTTGAACACAAGACGATTGGCAGGCCTGGCCGGGCGTGGGGGATAAAGCTTTCAAGCGTGCCGCGCATATGTTGCGCGGGCGTTACCACAAGTACCGCATCCCGATCAGACAAATCTGCGAGATTTGTAGTGGCTTTTAGATCTGGGTGAAGCGCGACGCCTTTGAGGTAATGGGTGTTTTCATTTTGGGTGTTAATGACCTCGGCACAGTCGGCCTCAAAGGACCAGATCAATGTATCCCGGCCATTACTGGCTAAAAGCTGGGCCAGTGCGGTGCCCCAGGCCCCGGCACCGATGACTCCGATTTTGTCAAATCTCTCACTCATTAGGATTTCGGTCCTTTCTTGCCGGATCCACTGGCCGGGTTTTGTTGTGCGGATGTGGCGTCCAATGGCCAGCGGGGGCGGGCTTTGACGTCCAGATCATCGCTATGCCCACGGGCATAATGTTCCAAGCCGGCCAAAGCAATCATAGCCGCATTATCTGTGCAATATTTTAGCGGCGGGGCGAAAAGTGAAAAGCCTTGTTCGGCGCATAATGTCTCGAGGCTTTGTCGAATGGCTTGATTGGCGGCGACCCCGCCCGCCACGACAAATCTATGGGGTGTATCGGTTTCCGATAGTCCGGATTTAAACATGGCCATGGCTTTGGAAGTTCGTTCACTTAGCACATCGCAGACGGCCTGCTGGAAGCTGGCGGCGAGATCGGATTTGGCCTTGTCTGACTTGTCCGACACCTCAAATGCGCGGGCAACGGCGGTTTTTAGTCCGGCGAAGGAAAAATTGGCGTGATCCTGACCGCGATAAGGCCGTGGGAGTTTGTACGCAGAAATGTCGCCCTTTCTGGCCTGTTTCTCAAGTCTTGGACCGCCTGGAAAGCCCAGCCCCATGACTTTGGCGGATTTATCAAAGGCTTCTCCGGCTGCGTCATCAACCGTACTGCCGAGCCTGTCATAATCACCCAGATCCTTGACGGATAATAGTTGAGTATGTCCCCCGGACACTAAAAGCAGTAAATATGGAAAAGGGCAGGGTGCGGCCAACCGTGGCGACAGGGCATGACCTTCCAGATGATTGACCCCGATCAGCGGGATATCAAGGGCAAGGGCCAGGCCTTTGGCGCTCATCAAGCCAGCAATGACCCCGCCAATAAGGCCCGGGCCCGATGTCGCGGCTATAGCATCTAGGTCTGAATAGGTGATGCCGGATTTCTGCATGGCCTGATCAATGATCAAATCGATCTTTTGCATATGGGCGCGGGCTGCGATTTCCGGCACAACCCCGCCAAAGGGCGCATGATCTTCGTCCTGAGACGCGATGACCGAACTTAAAATTTCTGTTTCACCGGATTTTGTACGTTTTAGGACTGCAGCCGCGGTTTCGTCGCAGCTCGACTCGATGCCCAAAACAATAAACGGGGCCTGCGGCAGGGCGGGGGCTTGCGCCGGACTATGGTTTAACGATACAGCCATCAGCCAGTCCTTATTGAGAGTTTCATGACAATGCAACGCCCTCTTAAAATTGGAACCCGCGGTTCACCCTTGGCGCTTTATCAGGCGCGCTTGGTGCAAGGGCTATTGGCGTCTCATTGGAATATTGACGAAGCGGATAAAGACGCCGTCTTTCCTGTTTGCATATACAAGACATCCGGCGATCGCTTGAAAGGCAAGCTTTCAGATTTTGGCGGCAAGGGGCTTTTTACCAAGGAGCTTGAAGAGGCGCTTTCGTCCGGTGATATCGATCTGGCGGTGCATTCCATGAAGGACGTGCCGACCACACAACAGGACGGGCTTGAAATAGGGGCGGTCCTGGAGCGAGAAGATCCACGGGACGCGTTTATTTCTCTGACCGCTAACTCAATTGACGCTCTGCCACATGGGGCATTAGTCGGGACAGCTTCGTTGCGGCGCCGCGCGCAATTATCGCATCAAAGACCCGATATACGCTTCTCGCTTTTGCGCGGTAATGTGGGAACCCGTCTTGAAAAACTGGGCAATGGGGATTGCGATGCGACATTCCTCGCGGTTGCGGGGCTGGTGCGTCTGGAGAATACGCAGGTCATCACTGAATATGTCGGGTCGGAATTAATGTTAAATGCGCCGGCCCAGGGGGCGATAGGTATTGAATGTCGTCGACATGACGCGGTGACTATGACTGCAATTCGCCCCCTAAATCATGAACCTACAGAGAAATCAATTATCGCAGAACGCTCGTTCTTAAAAAAACTGGATGGATCTTGTCGAACGCCTATTGCGGCTTTGGTGGAAATATCGGGCAATGTCACCCGATTTCGGGGTGAAGTCCTGGCCTCAGACGGCTCTGAAAAGTTTTCCCGGGATACAAAAGTCATCGTGTCCTCGATCGAGGATTATAAAGCATTGGGACATGAAATGGGGGCCGAGATCAAAGCCGAGATCGGAGATCGGGATCTTTGGCATGACTAAAGGGACCGTCTGGATCACGCGAACAGAACCCGGTGCCGGCCACAGCGCCCGACGATTGAAAAACGCTGGATTTAAGACCGTCATCGCCCCTTTAATGGCTGTGGCTCCAGCGAGCCATGTCCCTGAATATCCTGATCCGGAAGCTTTGCTGATTATCACCTCTCAGAATGCAGCCCGTTATTTAGGGGAATGGACGGATCAACGGCATTGGCCGGTTCTGACCGTGGGGGACGCCACTGCAAACTATGTTCGCAGATTGGGGTTTGAGGACGTGCGATCGGCATCAGGCACGTGGGTTGATATTGCTCGGGTCGTCAAAAAACATCTTAGAAAAGATAAGCCGATCAATCACATTTGTGGGGCCAGTTGGCGCGGGCCACTGGTTGAAACGCTAAGTGAGGCCGGATTTAACGCGAAGCGGATTGTTATCTATCAAACGAATGCGGCTCAGGCGTTGCCAGACATTGATTACGTGAATATTACCCATGCCGGGTTTTATAGTCCGAAAGCGGCCCGAATTCTCGCCGCGTTAAATCCGGATTTGTCTCATATGACCGCTGTCTCGATTAGCGCGGCGACAGATAATGCCCTTGGAAACTTATCGTTTAAGCGAAGATTGGTTTCAGAGTATCCGACGGAATCCAGCATGCTCGCCGCGTTGGGCGCTTGATCGTAGTCCTTATCCAAGGCTAAGCTGAAATTATGTCAGACGCGAAGACACAGACAAAACCAAAAGACAAAAATAGCAAACCTCAAAAGGCTAAGCGGCCACCTAAACCGGTTGGCTTGGCGACCTTGGTGGTATTCTCAGGGCTTGCGGCTATACTTGGTGCCATAGGCGGCTATGGATTATCGAGTGTTTTGAAAACGGAAACAACGTCGATTGATTTGACTTCAGTAGAGGGCGAAATAGCAAATCTTGAAAAAACGCAGGCCCTACTCGAGGCGCGTATTAATCGTCTGGATGCCACTCAAAAATCTTTAACTGAGGTCAACCAATCGCCCAGCAAAGCTTTGTCAGACATTGAAAATAGAATTCAGGCCTTGGAAAGCGGTGTTGCCATAGAAAATTCTGGTTTGGACCTGACGAATTTCCAGACCCGCCTGGAAGGCATGGAATTACAAATTTCGGAATTACCTCAGACCGGGCCAAATACAGGACAAGAAATCGATATTCCGTCAGTAGATCTTTCGCCATTAGAGCAAAGAGTGGCTTTATTAGAGCGTCAATTGGGTGAGCTACAAAACGCCGGGCGTGAAGACAGGTCTGAATTTCCCAAAGACGCGGTTATTGCCTCTTTGTCTTCTGAGGATACCGAGCCATCAAAGAACTGGTTTAAGCGTGCAATCGACAGTCAAATCACTGTTCGGGACGATACACATTTGAAAACCGTCGATGAGATCACCATCTTGATTGATAAAGGTGATATTAAAGGCGCCATAAAATTGATTGAAACCCTACCCATATCTGCGCAAACTGCGGCAGAAGATTGGGTCGAAGCCGTAACGGACTAGGATAATTATGACAAAATATGTTGTCGGAATTTTGATTTTCATCGCCGCACTGGCGGGTTTGCTGCTCTATGTCGGCGACGATGCGCAATTGGTGATCCAGTCAACGGCGGAAACCGGCTTGCTGCAATTCAGCACTATTGAAATTAAATGGCAGGCCGCCATTGTCATATTTGTTCTTAGCCTGATTGCCCTCTTAATATTGTGGTCGCTTATCAGCTGGCTCATGCGTCTCCCCAAGGCCGTCAAATCGGGCGCGGGCTTACGTCGCAAAAACCAGGCATTGGAAGCGATGGAAGACGCCTTGATTGCCGGGGCAGAAGGCGATGCGGATAAAGCGCGTCGCAAGGCCGAACGGGCGCGTAAACTGATCGCTAGTCCGGCATTGGGTCGTATGATTTCTGCTCAAGCCGCTGAGGCGAGCGGTGACAGTACCGAAGCGATAAATCAATATCGTGCCATGTTGGAAGATGAAAAAACCCTGGCGACCGGACAAAGAGGATTGGCGCAACAACTCTTGGCGACGGGTGATTTGACAGGCGCGATTGAGCATGCGGGTACCGCCTATCAGGATAATAAAAATGCACGCTGGGCGCTCGACACGCTGTTTCAAGCCCAAGTGTCAGATCATCAATGGACGGAAGCCATTAAAACTCTGGAACTGGCGGCCAAACGAAAGCATCTCGATAAGGACGTTATTCGGCGTCGGACGGCAGTTTTGCAAACGGCCGAAGCGGATCGTTTGGAAACTAATGGAAATCTGGCCGCCGCCGCGGAATTGGCCCGAGAGGCCGTGAGTACCGCGGCCGGTTTTGCGCCTGCTGCCGCACTTGCCGCCAATCTACTGACCCGTGAAGGTGAGAATAAAAAGGCAATTTCCATTATTGAGAAAGCCTGGGGACACAGGCCCCATCCGGCGCTTGCAGTTGCGTTCCAGACTGTGATTGCGGATGAGCCCGAAAAATCCCAATCCCGGAAAATCAACCACCTTATTAAAACCAATCCTGATCACCGGGAAAGTGTAATCCTAAAAGCCGAGACAGCCATGGCACAAGGCGATGCGGTGACGGCGTGGTCAGAATTATCGCCGCTTATGCAGTCGGACGAACCGACGGCAAGGCTTTGCTTGTTGGCAGCGCAGGCTGAGTCGGTTCTGAGAAACCCGACAGATGCCGCCATTTGGACTCAACGCGCGGCGACGGCACCTGCTGAACCGGATTGGTCTGATCTGGACCCAGAGGGCGATGCCTTTGATTATTCGGATCAGGATTGGCGGCGTTTGGTGTTTTCATATGGTGAAAACGGTAGCTTAATTCACCCGCGTTTCGAACGCGGCGAAGCCCGGCGTCACGTCATTGTTCCAACAAATGAAGCCGATCCAATCGTTGAAACGGGTGAAATTGTGGTTGAAAATATTGAGCCGCGCCAACCCGATGATCCGGGTGTCGACGATAGCGTTGACACGGATGATTTGGCGCTTCGTCTGGATAGCCTGCTCGAAGATAAACCTAAGACTTAGTTTTTGTCGCGGATTTGCTCGCGAATTCCACTTAACTTTATGATGAATGAGGCGCCCGCTGGATGACGCCTGCCTAAACGCTTGTTGTGCTTGAATTTAAAATTCGTGCATTAGGAGAAATATGATGTTAATATTCGCTCAATTGGCGAATTGAATGAATTCGTCATTTCCCCCGATGACCACGATTTAAGTTGAACTATGGAGCGCAATCACTATGTCTAATATCTAACTGGCCAAACGGGATATGGGGGCCATACAATATTTGGAGCTGGCGACGACTGGGCTGGAAACAATCGACCAGATAGAAGAAACGACAACACCGAAAGACGTGTTGAGCGTATATTTCGGCTTTGTTCAAAATTACGGTTTCACATCGGTCGCGATGTGCCAGTTAGCTAACCCCCATCTATTACAGGATCCGGCATCGCAGATTTTTATTTCCACCTGGTCCGAAGAATGGGGGCAGCACTGGTGGACCAGCGGGTATATGGAACATGATCCAGTCATCCAATATCTTTTGAAAACTCGGAAACCATTTTCCTGGGATACAGCCTATCGCCATGCATCTAAATTTGGGCGTAAAATAATCGATGAAAGTCGTGAATATGGTTTCACCAATGGTATTGCTTTTCCCATCACGACAGGCACGGGCCCATTAGGGTGTGCGTCGCTAGGGTGTGACGATATTCCAGAAGACCCGAAAGTCCTGGCAATGATCGAACTCGTTTCGATCAGCTGCTATATGCATTTGGTCAAAATTAAAGGTCTCAGCAGTGAATATGGGCTGGGTCATTTGTCTAAGCGCGAAACTGAAGTGATGCATTTTGTGGCCGAAGGCAAAACCAATTGGGAAATTGCCACGATTTTGGGATTGAGTGAAGAATCCGTCAAAGCCTATCTAAAAAATATTTCTAAAAAACTCGATACGGTAAACCGTGCCCATTCAGTCTCCACGGCTATTCGAAAAGGCTTGATAATCCCGTAAGCCATCAAAATACCCCCATTCGGGGGAATTGAGACCATCTGCGTTTTTCGACATTTTCCAGCTGAGGAAAGCTGGAAATGGTATATTTTGTAATTCAGTCCGGAAGTGAAATCCCAGAAGATGAGTTAGAGCTAATCTATCGTCTTCGTTACAAAGTCGCCGTACTGAATTGGGGTTGGAATCTGCCCAATTGTCAGGATGGTCGCGATAAAGATCAATTTGATCGGCCTGACACGCAATATGTTCTGGTCTATGATGACAACGATAATTTGGTTGCGTGCTCTCGATTAAACACAACGACTGAACCTCATTTGCTGAGCGAGATTTTCCCGCATCATTGCGAATTTTCAGGCGTCCCCAGAGGCAAGGATATCTGGGAGTTATCCCGTTTTGTCGTCGATAAGGACCAACTTACCCATTACCAGCAGGTTCAATTATATCTGCAAATGTGTTTGGCCGTGACAAAATTTGTCGTCGCCAGCGGCATTCGTAAAGTGACCTGGCTGAGCCACAAAACCCGTTACACAAAATCAGTCGTGGTCTGGCGAACACGCCCGCTCGGATATCCGGTTCATTATGAAGATGATGACCAAGATTATATTGCTGCAATTATGGATACGGACGAGGCCGCCATTGGGCGATTGCGAAAATTTGTCAAAATTGACTGGTCAGAAACCTTGCAAGATCTGCCAGTCCGCTCAGCCCGAAAGGCGGCCTGATATGAGCCAGATGGACGATAGCAATAATATTGCGAGCTTTCAGGAATATTATGACCGGCAGACGGCCGATGAGCTGTACCGAGAATATGACCGTAACGCATCTAATCTAATATCTGAAAACGCCGAAACGACCTATTCGGAGCGCGGCCGAAGTATAATGGATGACATGCAATACTTCCTGACCCACGCAAAATATAAAGACGCTTTTGAACGGGAGTTTTTGAACCACTTGAAAGTGTTTTCCAGAAAACTATTGGACGATGAATAAGATGGTGAACCTGCTAAATATTTCTGATGAGGTGCTATCTTCCAGGGATATCGCACAATTTAATCAAGACGGATTTCTTCACTTGAAGGATGTTTTGAACCCATCTGAAGTTCACGATCTAAGGCAAGCCGTCGGGGCACAGCTCCGAAACAAATCCAAGACCACAACCGGATATGATTTTGAATCTCTTGCTTATCAATTGTGGTCAGATGAAGACGATATCGATTCTGGTGAAGCCATGCGGTTTGATCTTGAGCTATACCGGCACATAATCAAACAGGATGAAACGGCCAGACCTATTCGTGAAAAATCAAACCACGATTTAAATGGGGAAGGGATGTTTTTTTACGAGGCCGCCGGTTGGCGTAATCACCACGAGATTCGCGACGTTGCGTTTGATTCCAAACTCCCACCGCTCTGCGCGAAACTTCTCGACACATCCTATTTAAATTTCTGGGAAGATACGACTTTCGTCAAAGGCCCGAATACACCGCAAAAAACCACATTTCATCAGGATTATACCTATTTTCAAATTCAAGGCTTGAAATGTTGCGTGGTCTGGATCCCCTTGGATAAAGCAAGCCGGAAGACCGGTGCCATGCAATATGTGAGAGGTTCTCATCTTTGGGGACATACTTTTGCGCCAAACGTCTTTATAGCCCAAACACCATTGCTTGATGCCCCAGACCCCAAACTGCCTGACATCGAAGCCAATCCCGACGATTATGACATTGTAACCGTGGAAGCCGAACCGGGTGACGTAATAATCCACCATGTCCTGACAATTCACGGGGCCAAAGGTAATATGTCCGAAGATCAAATTCGTCGGGCTATATCTTTTCGGTATTGCGGGGACGATATTCGTTATTTTGATCGGCCAGGGGCGATTCCTCAGCCCTATATTTCAAATCCATTACCGGACGGAACGCCGTTATATAGCCGGGACTACCCATTAGTTTGGCCCAAACCGGCGCCCGAAATAAAACTCGCGCCTCTTTTTAGGAGCGATCACATTGCTATCTGAGCCTGCGCCCCACCCCCCTCATACGGCGCCATTGGCTGAACAATGCCAGGGGTTACTGCGCAGCTTGGCATTTATCCAAAACCCTCTTCGAGGGTTTCAGCCAGGCGTCTATGAGGGGGGAATTAGCGAGCACAAATCGCTTTTTGTCAAAATGCATGTTTTGACAGAAGCGGAGGCGATTTCTGAACTCCTTATCAAAAAGGTCAGACATTTTAGAAAGTCCAAACTTAATCAGCGCATTATTGAACCGGTGGCCAGAGAAGGATTGATCACAACTCATGACCAACAATGGCGTCGTCAACGCAAAGCCGTTGCGCCCATATTTCGACCCCGCCATATGCAAATACTGGGATCTGTCGTCGATGAAGCGATTCAAGCTTTCTTAGATGAACTCAGAAGATCTGACATCCGAGAGATAAATGCCAAAGAGGCGATGTCGGATCTCAGTTTTGACATATTATCCAAGGCCTTATTGGGAGACCCGAAAGGCGCAAAGGGGCAAGCCCTGCGCCAGGCCGCTGATGTTGCCATCTCAACGGTAGGTCGTTTGCGTATTGACGATTTTCTGCCCATGCCGGATTGGTATCCTCGTCTCATGAGCCCAAGGTCCGCCACCGCAATCCGCACTTTGCGGGAAGGGGCCAGACAGGTTTTGGAAGAGGCGAGCACTTGTACTGAAGAGATCAACCTGGTGCACCTCTTGGCGCAACCGCATTCAGAGCATGACATTCCGCAACTGAGCTTGACTGAGCAGATAGATAATCTGATCGGGTTTTTTATTGCGGGGCATGAATCGACGGCGATTACTTTGACCTGGATGTTATATCTTTTGGCTGCCTATCCAGAAGTTCAATCGCGAGTCCGGCAAGAGATATTTGGTCAATCACTCCCAGACAAAATCAGCTTCAAAGATTTGCCGCAATTGCCGTTTACGCGCGCCGTATTAAATGAAACTTTGCGCTTATATCCTTCGATTCCGATCATTGGTCGCGAAGCCGTGCAAGACACGTCCTTGAATGGCACGCCTATCAAAGCCGGGGACACCATTGTGGTCCCGATTTACGTATTGCATCGCAGCGAAAAATATTGGGACAATCCACACAGTTTCGATCCGGACCGGTTTTTGCGAAATCCAGAATTGGCGAAACCCGGTAATCGTAGTTTCTTACCTTTTGGAGCTGGTCCTCGTATCTGCATTGGAGCCAGTTTTGCGGTTCTGGAGTCAATGTTATTAGTGGCTAATCTATTGAAAAAATACCAAATTTCTTTGGCTCAAAAAACTGATATTGAACCCACAATAAGTGTGTCTCTGCGTCCCAGTGATGATATTTTTTTACAACTAAATCAGCTTTAGGTTTTGGGGTTTACTGTGGTGTTTGGTTGGGATTTCTAACCCCCTGTTAACATTATCTTTTGAGCGAATAATAACCTCTCTTTTCTAAACTAAGGCGGGAATTAGGATTGAGGAGTGGGGAATCGGGAATTACGCGCCCTGATATTGGGTGAATTCTGGACAACACCTCACGCTATTATGGGCAAATTGAAGTCATATTTTTCTTCGATTATGAACGGTTATCTTGAGCGTATTGACGCTCTATATGGCTATGATCAAATCTTGAAATTCCGGGCTATGAACCTGGTAACCACACTGGCCACAATCAATACGGCGCTCATTGTATTGTTCTTGATGTTTGCATTTGTTGGCGAAAGTCTGTTTGACCGTCAAACAAAGATGATATTTGCGCCGATGATCTTTATCCTAATATTTGTTCTGTCGGCTTGCTTTTTGCTTGTTTTAAAACGGCGCTTAATTCTGGCGCGCCGTGTCACAATTATACTGGCGGTTTTAGCAACCTTTGGGGCCACTATTATTACGGGTGGATTTCCGCAATCGATTGCGTATCCCGCGCTGACTATCCCCGTCGTTTTGGGATATTGTATTTACGGCGGTCGTATCGGAAATTTATTGACCATTTTGATTTTGGCCTTTGTCACAATGCAATGGGCCCTCCAATCTGTTTTGCATGTCGAGTTTCCTAATTTTGAATCCACCGTCAGCCGGGATTACAACCGGGCGATTTGTGTCGGAACCACTTTTATCGTTTCTGCCTTTGCGCTGTTTAGTTTTGATCGCTCTAACCGTATGTATATTCAAAGATCGGAAGAGGCGCTGGCAGGCAAAACAAACTTTCTGGCGAATATGAGCCATGAAATCCGTACACCAATGAATGGCGTCATCGGATTCTCCGAAGTCATGCTTAAAACGGATCTCGATGAGCGACAGGCAACTTTTATGGAGGCCATCCATTCATCTGGTAAGTCGCTTCTGAATATTATCAATGATATCTTAGATTTTTCAAAAATTGAAGCGGGGCATTTAGAAATAAGGCCAATGCCATTTAATTGTCGCGATACGGTGACCGAAGTCGTGGCCCTGTTATCAGTTAGCGCAACACCCAAAGATATTGCGATTGAATTGGAATATCCTGCCGAACTGCCGGATATGATAGTCGGTGACGCCGGGCGTCTGCGTCAAATTTTGATGAACCTAATAGGAAACGCGATTAAGTTTACGCCGGGTGGTCGCGTTGTGGTTCGAGTTGATGTCTTTGAAAAAGACAAGGAAACGGTCTTGCGTTTCGATATTCAGGACACCGGTATTGGTATTCCCGAAGCAAAAATCGATAAGATATTTGAGCAATTTACCCAGGCAGACAGTTCAACTACTCAGAAATATGGCGGGACAGGGCTGGGTCTAACGATCACACGGCGGCTCGTGGAGTTGATGAATGGGAGCATGGGAGTGGAGTCGACGGAAGGGATCGGTTCAAACTTCTGGTTTGAGATAAAAACCCTTTTAGTGGAAAAGCGCCAGGAACGAAATGGCATTGTGCCATCTGACCTTCGCAAAAATATTCTTCTGGTTTTTGAAGACGCTACCCAACCCTCTGCCTTGGCAAATATGCTGATCGGGCTTGGATATAAACCGCATATCGCAACGCCAAAAAGTCAGGTAGTTCCATTTTTGAAGGGCCAGAGTTTTGAACGGCACTGGGTGCCTATAATCATTTTGGGCCTGGATAAACGTTCCCAAACCTTTTTGAACTTTGTCGAACCAATTGTCACCAAACGGCCTCGGGACGAGTTGACAATTATCGGTGCAAGTTTTGACACAAGCATTCATATGCCCTTTGACCCACGCTTTGATTTCATGATTTCAAGTGAAATAACGGCGCAGGAATTGCAGGTAATTTTGACCGAGAGAAAACAGCCTTTTCAAACAACGATGGATTTAAGCGGTTTTCGGAAAACCGGTTGATACCCTGTTATTTTTTTCACTGAGTTGATTGTAAGCTGGTCACGATCTCCGGATCTTCAATTGAAATGGTTTCGCCCAGCTCATAAATATTCTCATACCCATATCCATATAGATTGATAAAGGTTGGAATGTTCAGCGCCAACTCGGCGCGTTTGAGCATAAATGGCGGCGAGTCATTGGTGAAGTTGTTATTACAATAAATGAGGATGCGTTTGTTTTTATTTCCAATGACTTTGGCTAGCTTCTCGTCCGTGAAATCAGAAAAATTTAAATGTACCGCGCCTTTCATATGTCCGATTTCATAGGCGATCTGCGAGCGTGTATCGAGCACGAGCGTGTCCGGCATTTCTGACAGGCGTTTAAATTCGTCGAGGCTGATCAGGCGTGATTCCCGATATTCCATAACGTCATGGCTGAGCGTTAGAAATCCGTCATAGTCGATCAGGTCATTATTGGAGTGCGGGCTATTTGATTGGGCTATGGCCGATGTCGCAATTAAAACTGTCGTGCCAATTATTAATCCAATAATCTGTTTCATAGTCTCGTCCTTTTGGCTCAGACTACGCGGGATCGTTTAATTCACCGAGTTAAGGATTGGATAGGTTACAGTTACTCGTTGGTGTTCAGAATTTCGTTTAAAATCTCTGGACGGTCTGAATAGGTCTCTCGCATTAGGATCAGCTCTTGTTCCAGTGTCTCTGTCTGGCCGAGAACTTTGCGGGCGCGGATGAGGCGTTTCCATCCCTCAGGGTCTTCCGGATTTTGATAAAGACGGGCGGCTAATCCGGATACCATATTTTCAATCATGGCCTGCCGGTCTTCTTCTGACATGGCCTCTGCGGCTTGAATTTGCTCCGCCGATGGTCCCGCTGACTGTGCCTCAATAAACTCAACTGCTTTCAGCCGTTCGGCACTTAAATTGTCATTGCTCGGATCATGCTGGATAGCCTTGTCATAGGCACCAATGGCGTCGTCATATCGGCGCAAGGTCATAAGCGCCCGAGCATATAGCAGCCATCCTGTACTATTGGTTGGATCTTGCTGAAGGCGAGTTTCCAACCGATTAGCCAGTTCCGGCAAGCTCACTTGTTCTTGATCGGTTGCAGTTGTCTGCGTCGCCTGTGTGGGTGAAAAAACCGGATCACCGACGATGGCGTAAAAACCAAGGGCGGCCATGGCCAGAAAGCCAATCAATAAAGTCCTGAATTTCGTCGAAAGTTGCTCCTCCGTTTCGCCGGATTGTGTGGCCAGTAATTGTCTTTGCAAATGAGTAAGCTTCGCGTTTAATCCTTCGTCTTCCGGAGAACGTTTAATCTTTTGTTCAAGATCGGAGATTGCTTCATCGTATATTTTTATCTCTGCGAGACGGTCCTGTTGGTCTTGTTTGGAAGGCCAAAACAAAAATACAAAACAGGCAACGGACAGAATTGTAGCAACGATCCAGATCATGACGGATCCTTGCGGGACTGCATGCGTAGCTTTTCTAAGGCTTGAATTTCATCTTGCGATAATTCCACAATTTCAATCCGAGCCGTACGGCGTCGGGCGAGCAATAAAACTGACGCGAATAAGATCAGTCCAGGCCCAGCCCATAAAATCCAGGTATTTCGCTGTACGGGAGGCTTTAAAAGTACATAGTCGCCATAACGATCGCGAATAAACGACACGACCTCATCCGGATTGTCACCTGCCTCCAGGCGGGTACGTACCAAAGCGCGCATGTCTTTGGCGAGGTCTGCGTCTGAATCTTCTATCGATTGATTTTGGCAAACAACACAACGTAATGACCGCCCGATATCGCGAGCTTGGGCATCAAGCGCATCGTCATTAGGGACTGTCTGGGCCAAAGCGCTCAATGGCACGAATAGACAGATAAAAATGGTAAACAGAATTCTCATCCCTCGGACCTTAGGGATCGAATTATCGGCAGCATGGTTTCTTTCCATAATTTCGGCGTGACGACACCGACATGTTTATATCGAACCATGCCGTTTTGATCGACGATAAAACTTTCCGGCGCGCCGGTTATGCCGAGATCAATTACGAGTTCACTATGCGGGTCATAGATCAGGAGATCATAGGGATCGCCGTGACGCTCCAACCATTGTTGGGCTTTGGTCCGATCATCCCGCCAGTTAATGCCCACAACGCGCACTTGGTCGGTCGCCGCCAGGTCCATTAATAGTGGATGTTCCTGCAGGCAGGCCACGCACCAGGATCCGAAGACATTGACCAGGCTGACATCGCCTTTGAGATTGTCGAGCGTTACGGGGTTGTTATCATATACACCCGTCAGTTCAAATTCGGGAAAAGGTTTATTGATCAGTTGCGAGGGCAAAACCCGAGGATCGCGCGTCAAGCCTATGGCAAAAGCGGCGATTAGGCCTGCAAACAATATCAACGGCAAGAGGGCTTTGAGGTTAAGTTTCATTGTGACCTCTTTGAAAACGGAGCCGTCGGTCAAATAATGAAACAAATCCGGCTAGAGCCATTAAAAGTGCGCCAATCCAAATCCAGATAACTTGAGGGTGCGCATATACGCGGGTCACCCAGCCTTGATCCGGGTCGCCCTCGCCAATAGCCGCAAAAATTGTTTTACCGGGGGCCAGGCGAAATCCGGCCTCAGTCGTGACCATATTTCGGACCGGGTAAAATCGGCGTTCTGATATTAAAGTTGTCGTTGCCCCAGATTTATTGGTCACGGCAATATCTGCGGCGAGATATTGATAATTTTGCGTCTGTCCGGGCGTAACCTCTTCTAATGTGAAACTATATCCGGCGAGGTTTATTTGTTCTCCGACTTTAAGACGCTGGACGTCATCGGTTGACCACAGCCCCATAGACGTAATGCCAAGTGTGGTAATGGCGAGCCCCAAATGAGCCAGGGCAAAGCCCCAATCTGAAGCGGGTAAACGTTTAAGGCGCTGCCACTGGCCGGAAGATTTCCGATTAAGCGCTGATAAAGTTGCATAGATCAGAAATGTTGCGAGCCCAAAACCCATCGCGCCCCATAGGGCTTTACCAAATAGATAGTTCAATACTGCGATAACCAGGATGAGCAGAACCGAGCGAATTAAAAACCCGCGAATCCGTGACAGGTCATCGCGACGCCATTTTAATACGGGGCCAACTCCCATAAACCCGATCAGCAAAAGCATAAGCGGTCCAAAAGTCAGGTTAAAATAAGGTGCGCCAACTGTGATTTTTTCAGCCGAAATCATATCTATGAAAAGTGGATAAAAGGTGCCGAGGAAAACGGTTGCGGTTGCCGTGATCAATAAGACATTATTTGCGATCAACGCGCCGCCGCGCGATATCATTGGAATAGATGGCCCAACCTCGAGTGAAGCCGCCCGCAAAGCATAAAGCGCCAGGCCGCCGCCTGTCGCCAGCCCGAGCAGGATCAGGATCGCCACACCGCGGGCCGGATCAACCGCAAAGGCATGCACACTGACAAGCACCCCAGAGCGCACGATAAACGTCCCGACCAGGGAGAATGAAAATGCGGCAATTGCCAAAAGGATTGTCCAATTGGCGAGGCTGTGTCGCGTGCCAAGCACCATGATAGAATGCAAAAGTGCGGTTCCGACAAGCCAAGGCATAAAGGAAACGTTTTCAACTGGATCCCACATCCACCAGCCGCCCCAGCCGAGTTCGTAATAGGCCCAGAAACTGCCAATCGTTATACCGATCGTTAGAAAACTCCAGGCCAGTAAGACCCAGGGACGCAGCCAACGGGCCCAGACGGCATCGACACGGCCTTCGATTAAGGCGGCCAAGGCAAAGGAAAAGGCGAGAGAAAACCCGACATAGCCCAGATATAAAAAAGGTGGGTGAATGGCGAGGCCTGGGTCCTGTAATAAAGGATTTAATCCCTGGCCATTTATCGGCACCGGATTGAGCCGCTCAAACGGATTAGACGTCAGAAGGATAAACATTAAAAACCCGACCGCCAAAAGTCCCTGAATAGCCAAAGCCCGCGAGCGGAGAGTCAGAGGCAGAGCTTTGCCAAAAATTGGGACCAATGCACCATAGAGCGCGAGGATTAAAACCCACAATAAAATTGACCCCTCGTGATTTCCCCAGACCCCGCTGATTTTATAAATCAAAGGCTTATCTGTATGTGAATGACTGGCGACCAGCTTCACGCTGAAATCCGAATGCAAGAATAATAGGGTAAGGGCCACAAAGGCGGCGGCAATCAGTATGAACTGTAGCCCGGCAGCGCGATTTGCAAGGCGCATGAGGCCTATATTTCGGTGATGGGCGCCATAGATAGGAAGCGCAAACTGAACAATGGCGACAAGGGTCGCGAGCACCAGGCAGATTTGTCCAAATTCGGCGAGCATGAGGTGTTCTTAAGCCGCGTCGCGATGGCTGACAAGCGCGGCATTTTGTGGGGGCGTTCTAAACTTTTTCGCGGTTTAAAAATTTAAAGGCGGCCATGGTAGCTAACATAGACAGCACAAAGATCAGTCCGTTATTGCCGGCAAAAGAGAGGTTCGCGATGGCGGGCCCTGGGCAAAGTCCGACCATGCCCCAACCGATCCCGAACAAAGCGGCTCCACCGATCAGACGTCCATCCACGTCCTGTTTTGTTGGCAAGCGGAATTTTTCCGCAAATAAAGGGCCGTCCTTGCGTAATACCCACTGATATCCAATGAATGTTGTGATCAGCGCGCCGCCCATGACAAAGGCCAGGCTGGGATCCCAGAACCGGAAAATATCCAGAAAGGCCATGACTTTGGCCGGGTTGGTCATTTCCGAAATGGTCAGACCGACACCGAATAATAGTCCGGCAATAAATGTTGCAATTGGAATTCTCATACGATTACTCCAAAATAACGCATACAAAAGACGGTCAGGATGCCAGTCGCCATGAAGGTCAGGGTTGCAATGATGGAGCGGGCTGAAAATCGGGCTATGCCGCAAACCCCGTGACCGCTTGTGCATCCGCTACCGAGACTGGTCCCCCATCCGACAAGAATTCCCGCCAAAATCAGATAAATACCTTCGGTTGGGAAAGACGCCTTTAGCAATTCAGGGCGCGCCAGGCCCGCTAAAAAAGGGCCGGCCAGCAAGCCCAAAATAAAAGTTACTCGCCACGCCATATCACCTTTAGCGCCAGCAATGCCGCCGCTGATTATGCCACTGATCCCCGCAATGCGACCAACAGAGGCCATCATCCACACGGCTGAAATTCCGATTAAAACTCCACCTATTGTCGCGGAAAGGGGCGTGAATTCAGTCATAACATTCCTGATGTGTCAAAATTGAGCGAAACCTGTCGTGAAACTTGACGGGTTGCAAGAGCTAAGTCCTGAATTTTCTTTTCGAATTCTTTCAGTCTTTTATCTTTGAATTTGCACAATAATGAACCTAAACTGGATGAAAAGGAATTGCGCTATGATCCGCCCAAACGTGACATCGTTTTTTGACGAAAAAACCTTCACGGTTAGCCATGTGGTTGTTGATCCGAATTCAAAATCCTGCGCAATCATCGACAGCGTATTGGATTATTGCGCCAGTTCGGGGCGTACCGCGACGGACTCTGTTGATAGCATTTTAGAATTCGTTCGGCGTAATGATTTGAAGGTTGAATGGATACTAGAAACTCACGCTCATGCTGATCACTTATCCGCCGCCCCATATCTGAAGTCGAAAACCAATGGCCAGATCGCAATCGGTGATCATATTGATGATGTCCAGAAAGTATTTGGATCGGTGTTTAATGAAGGCGAAAGCTTTGCAAGGGACGGCAGTCAGTTTGACAGACTTTTCTCGGATAATGACAGCTTTGAAATTGGCCATTTGCCGGTTCAGGTCTGGTATGTTCCAGGTCATACATCAGCCTGTATCGCATTTTTAATTGGAGATTCGGTCTTTGTTGGGGATACGCTGTTTATGCCGGATTATGGAACGGCACGGTGTGATTTCCCGGGTGGCGATGCGGGCACATTATATGATTCAATTCAAAGACTTTATACCTTGTCTGATGAAACGCGGGTGTTTTTGTGTCATGATTATAAAGCTCCGGGTCGGGATGAATATGTCTGGGAAACAACCATTGGCGCTCAGAAACAAGGCAACATCCATGTCAATCACATGACCTCTCGTGAGGATTTTATTGCTTTGCGCAATGCCCGGGATGAAACATTATCAATGCCCAATCTGATCCTGCCGTCTATTCAAGTGAATATGCGGGCAGGCGACCTTCCTGAGCCTGAAGACAATGGCATTCGATATCTGAAAATTCCAATTAATGCGGTTTGATTAATTATTATGACTTTTAAATCTCTTACCGATTCAATGTTCGTTTTTGGGCAGATTGATGATGAGCTAATCCGTGAAGCCTATGAACAAGGTATCCGCGTTCTGATTAATAATCGCCCGGATGGCGAAATGATAGGTCAGCCAAAGTCAGTTGACCTGGAGCGAGCCGCCAAAGCGCTCGGCATGATTTATTTCTATCTCCCTGTAATTGGGGGGCAATTGAATATGGACACAGTAGAGGCTTTTATTGAGGCCTTGAATGAGGCAGATGGGCCCGTATTGGCTTTTTGTCGTTCGGGTACGCGTTCCACGAATGTTTGGGCTTTGTCGCAGGCGGGTCATATGCCGTCGTCAGAGATATTGGAACGGGCAGCCTCTGCTGGATATAACCTGTCCCATCTTGAACCCTATCTGGCATCTAAAGATTAGCCGTAAGTCACGGAACCATTACAGGGCGACAGGACATCTTATTTCTTCATTAAAAAAATATCTGCCAATTCTGGATTGGGCCACTCAATATAACGGGCGCATCTTCACCAATGATTTGATTGCGGCCATCATTGTGACGATCATGTTGATCCCGCAATCTCTGGCTTATGCTTTGTTGGCCGGATTGCCGCCACAGGTCGGTCTGTACGCGAGTATATTGCCGCTCATAGGATATGCTGTTTTTGGAACAAGCCGTGCTTTGGCGGTTGGGCCAGTTGCCGTGATTTCATTGATGACGGCCGCTGCTGCCAGCCGCTTTGCCGGGCAGGGCAGCGCTGAATATATCACAATCGCGCTTCTACTCGCTTTGATTTCCGGAGTTATGTTGCTCGTTTTGGGATTATTGCGCGCAGGATTTATTGCTAACTTTCTAAGTCACCCCGTGATCTCAGGATTTATTACCGCATCAGGAATATTAATTGCGGTAAGTCAGTTCAAACACATATTGGGCGTATCCGCGACTGGACACAATCTGGTGGAAATGTTGCGCTCCCTATTTTCAAAAATATCCAATTTGAATAATCAGACATTGATCATTGGCCTTGTATCGATCGTGTTTTTGTTTTGGGTTCGAACCTATGCCAAATCTTTTCTGATTAGCCGTGGCCTGAAAGAACGCAGTGCAGCTATCATAGCCCGCATCGGGCCTGTTATAGCTGTCATTGTCGCCATAATATATGTTGTCGCCTTGGGGCTTGCTGATCAAGGTGTAAAGGTTGTGGGGGATATTCCCAAAGGCCTGCCCCCATTGGCCATACCCGAATTTGATGCCGCTCTTTGGATGAGTTTGCTCGGGTCTTCTTTAATTATCGCTATTATTGGTTTTGTTGAAAGTGTCTCGGTTGCGCAGACATTGGCCGCGAAAAAACGTCAACGTATTGATCCTGACCAGGAGCTCATTGGTTTGGGGGCGGCGAATATTGCAGCCGCATTTTCGGGCGGTTATCCGGTTACAGGTGGGTTTGCTCGGTCTGCCGTGAATTTCGATGCGGGGGCGGAGACACCAGCCGCAGGCGGTATGACGGCCATCGGGATTGCGCTGGCAACCCTGTTTTTGACACCCTTCCTTTATTTTCTTCCCATCGCCACTTTGGCGGCGACGATTATTGTGGCTGTTTTATCTTTGGTCGATCTGGGCGCCATCAAACAGGCCTGGTCATTTTCTAAAACCGATTTTGCCGCCATGATGATTACGATCTTGGTGACATTATTTATCGGGGTTGAGGCCGGTGTATTTGCAGGTGTAATCTTATCAATAGCGCTCTTTTTATTGCGATCCTCAAGGCCTCATTACGCTATTGTCGGCCAGGTCCGGGACACGGAACATTTCAGAAATGTGGACCGACATAACGTTATTACCAGCCCTAGAATTGTGACTTTGCGCATGGATGAAAGCCTTTATTTCGCCAATGCCAGATATCTTGAAGACGTTATCTATGAGAAAGCACTCCAATCCAAAACTATTGAACATGTGATTTTAATGTGCCCGGCGGTTAATGATGTCGACCTTAGTGCGCTTGAAAGCCTGGAAGCGATCAATGAACGTCTTCATTTGGCCGGGATAAAATTTCACCTCTCCGAGGTCAAAGGGCCGGTGATGGACAAGCTCAAGCGGTCGCATTTCCTAGATGATTTGACGGGTGATGTGTTTTTGACTCAGCACCAGGCCATTCAAACCATTTGCGGAAATGCTTTTGATGCTGAAATGGAGTATCATTTGTAGCTTGGGTTTCTGATAAAAGCGAACTAAGGTTCGGTCTTAGCCCTTGGTTTTAACGCAACCATGGGTTCACCGGTCATTTCTTTCATAGCGGCTTTAATTAAAGGGCCGGCAAACCATTGATCATAGGTGATTTTTAAGGCGGGATCTCCGCCCGTATAAGCTTGTTCAAAATCGGATAGTGACAATTGTTTTTCAACCGCCTCAATTTCGAGGCCCTCTGCAATCAATGCATCGCGTTGATTGGCGATAGACTCTGCGGCTTTGATGGTCAGGTCGACCAAATCTGTATTGATTTGGACTTTGCCGTGGCCCGGCACCAGGTATTTATAATCAAGCGCGTTCAGATTTTTAAGGGTCTGAGCCCAAGCCCGCGGTGGTACATTAAACGCATAAGGCGACGGCGCGACGATAAGGTCGCCCGCAGCAACGATCCGCTCGTCTGGCAGCCACATGATTAGGTCGCCTTCGGTATTGCCGTGTCCGATGGAGTGAATTTCGACCTGGCGGTCGCCCAGATGAAGGGTAAGATTTCCGTCAATGGATATATCGGGTTCTACCAAACGGACGGCCTTGTATTCTTTATCAATCAAAGGCGCATCATCGATCATACGTTGGTAATAGGCGCGGTCTCCGTCGCTGAGATCAGAGCCGTCAGAATTTTTTCCGCTCTCGACTTGTTCTTTGAAGGCAGGCAGTCGTTTTTCGACAAATGTAGGATAGTTCAGGATGTAATCGATTTTGTGACTGTCCATGGCTCGTGTCGTAAATTCATGCGCAATATAGGTGACCTGGTCATATTCTTCCTCAAAGCGGAAGACGCCAAAATTATGATCCCCGTGCCAGTGACTAATGACGACGTGGGAGACAGGCAGATCAGTGAGCGACTTGATTTTTTCAATTACCTGATCCGCCATGCCGGGAACCCCGCCGCCGTCAAAGACCAGAACGCCCGTTTCGCCGATCACAAATGTTGCATTCCCCATGACCGGAAAACGGGAGCTGTCGGGCCTGATCGCCGTCCAAACGCCTGGAGCCAGTTTTTCGAATTCAAATTCAAACGGATTGGCATGGGCCAAGGTCGTTCCGAAAACGCCGCCTCCAAGAGTGAGAGATAAAGCCAAAACAATTTTTTGGTTATGCATGATTAGTCCTTAGCCATTCGAGCGCCAACCGCCCATCCGCCGAAGTTTTCCGAAACCACAAATACAATATCATTTTCTCCCTTTTGTAAGGGCAAAATTACGGTGTCATGAAATCCAACTGTTCCTAAAAACCGGTAGTCGCGACTTCGAAATAAATCTGATCCAGCGTAAATTTGTCGTCTGTTGACAAAGACTTTAACCGCATCGCTAAAACCGAATTCCAATGCTTGGGCGCGCTCGCTTTCACTTTCTAGAGTAAAGCGCGCAATTACGCTTGTGTGGTCATCTGTGAGTTCCGCGACTTTTGAGATGTTGGTAAAATTGTTGTATTCGACGCCCGGTTGTTTCCATGTAATGTCTGTCCAATCCGCCGCCTTAGCCCGATCAATCGCTTCCACGTCGGTCATGGCCGGTGACAACGACCAGTCTGTCACATATTGCCATTTTTCTACGTCTAGCGATTGATCGGGCGCAGCGTCTCCCTCGCTCGTGTCAGTTGGAGGTCCAGGATCGACCAAATTTGGAATAGATGAATAGGAAAAGTTTGAAACAAATGCGCCCGGCCGCGAGGACCTGAATCTGAAATATCCGTCGCCCTCTTCGCGGATTAGATCAGGAATATAAAGTGCGGATTTTCCATTATAAAATATTTGCGCGCTATCTTCATAGACTTCCAGTCGAACGGGGACCCATGTCTCTTTCTTTATCTCTATGGCATTTGAGAAGCCTTCGCCTGTATATATTTGCCAGGCCGATAAGCCATTATATACTGGCGTGTATTGGGTCGCATCTGGATTTCCGGATTGGTGAGGGCGAAAGTAAAAGCTTTCAAAATTAGTGTCATCTACACCGCGAAACGCGAAACCAGGAAACTGACGCTTATCCTCAAACCACATATCGAAATTATAAATGCCGCGCGAGATATCTGGTGCATTTAATGTAGCGGACCCGCGGTTCATATTCAGAGCCGTTCGTCCATCATGGGTTTCAAATGTCATATCGCCGGATAAAATCCAACCGGTTGCATCCATAGGCACAGTATTCTGAGCCATGGCCCATAAGCCGAAAACAGAAAAACTGGTCACAATAGCGCTGCTAAATTGTAATTTGCGTCTTACGCGAAAAGTCATATTTTGATCTCTCGTCTATGTCGACAAAATAGAATTCATTGGCATTTGGGCAATTAAAGAAGCGATTAATTGGGTTAAAGAAAACATGAAGTCCTTTTTAATTCGCTTTGAAATCCCTAAAGATATGAGGTCTAAAAAGGTGAACTATGACAACAGAGTATAAAATCGGATCGTTTACATATTCTCCTGAAGAGGGCCGATTGATCTCGTCTGATGTTGATCAGACACTTGAATACCGTGCGGCGCAATCTCTCAATATGTTGCTGGAGCGCCAAGGAGGAATCGTAAGCCATGATGATTTTGTAACCAAAATATGGGACGGTCGAACAGTAAGCGCCAATAGTGTTGCCGTTGTCATTGGTGATCTTCGTCGGGCCTTAGGAGATAATGCGAAACAACCAATCTATATTGAGACAGTGCCTAAGCGGGGTTATCGATGGATAGGAGAGGCATCAGTTCATACATCTCCGCCCGAGGTAATTCCAGAAATAGGAAAGCGAGGTTTGGGGAGTTTTCTACCATTGGCACTTTTATTGCCGGCATTGCTTTTTGTAGGTTTGTTTGCGTTTGGCGGGTTATCTAGCCCGGCACATGAAAAAACCAGGATTGCAGTGGATATGTTTGTCAATGACACCCAGAATCAGGCCCATGATCCGTTGTCAATTTCGATAACTGAGCTCGTTTCGACCGAGCTATCTCGTCATGAACGTATCGCCATTTCGACAGATGATCGTACAAATGTAAGGATCTCGGGGAAACTGATTATGTGGAGCGGTCATGTGGCGACGTCACTTCATGCCGAAGACGTGGCCAGTGGAGAACGCATCTGGTCCGGCATGGCCAGCGGTCCAGAGGATCTGTTACCCTCGCAGATCAAGGCGGAAATTCGGGAATTTTCGGACATGCTGAATGCTGAATCTGCGCCGGGTGAGAACCAATAAAAGATTTGGCCATTTGGGATGGGTCTTGTCTGCTGTCTGGGTAAACAACTGGCAGTGAGGATGGGATTCGAACCCACGTTAGGCTATTAACCTAAACACGCTTTCCAAGCGTGCGCCTTAAACCACTCGGCCACCTCACTATTCCAGTCCTGTACCCCCGGCGGTTAACCCGAGGGGTTGAAGACAAGCGCACGCTTATCTTCCAAATGTCTGCGAGCCTGTGGCTCGCGGGCAGTGCGCCTTAAACCACTCGGCCACCTCACTAATCCAGTATTGAACTACCTTAGCAGGACGGCGGTTATATATACGCCAAAGCTGAAATATCAACTGGTTTTGCATATTAAATCTTCGATCTTTTCGTCGCCTTGTCGCTGTGCTAAGGCAAAAGAAAAAGCTGGGGATCCTATGGACGATTACGGGCTGACGCTTGGCGTCGAAGAAGAATATCTGGTCATCGACCCGAAAACCCGTGAGGCGGCGGCAAATCCCCCGCCAGAATTTTTTAAATCCTGCCAAGATGCGCTTGGCGATAATGTCACCCCTGAATTTTTGCAATGCCAGATCGAAATTGCGACCCCGGTCTGTCAGAATGTCGGCGACGCTCGAGAGCATCTAACCCATATGCGGGGCACGCTGGCCGATATCGCTCGGAAATTTGATTTAAGACTGATGGCGGCTTCAACCCACCCATTCACCCATTGGCGCGCCCAGAAACATACCGAGAAAGAACGTTACCGCAAATTGGATGAGGATCTGCAAGGGGCCATTCGGCGTATGATGATTTGCGGCACCCATGTCCATGTCGGTATTTTGGATGCGGGAATGCGAATAGATGTGATGAACCAGATTCGGTATTTCCTGCCCCATCTTTTGGCGCTTTCAACCTCGTCGCCTTTTTGGGAAGGCGACCTGATGGGGATGAAATCCTACCGATTATCCGTCTTTGACGGCATGCCGCGGACAGGTATCCCTGAGTCAATGGATTCCTATCAGGAATATGAGCGCTTGATCGGCACATTGGTCGGCGCAGGCGTGATCGAAGACGCAAGTAAAATATGGTGGGATATCAGACCCAGCACCAAATTCCCGACGCTCGAAGCCCGGGTCGCTGATGTCTGTACGGATGTTGAGGACGCGCTTGCTGTGGTTGCGATGTATCAATGTCTGACCCGGATGATGATCCATTTGAAAGAGCGCAACATTAAATGGCGGGATTATCCGGCCTTGCTGATTGCGGAAAATCGTTGGTTGGCCCAACGCTATGGTGTGCGCGGGCAACTGATCGATTTTGGAAAAAATGAATGCCGACCGTTCAAAGACATTAATGAGGAAATGATCGGGTTTTTGTTGCAGCATGCGCAGGCTCTGGGATGCGAACGTGAGCTTTTGCACACCCGCACCATTGTCGAGCGCGGTTCATCTGCTTGTCGTCAGGTCGCGGTTTATGAAACGGCGATCGAAGACGGCAAATCCAAAAAAGTCGCCTTGAACCGTGTTGTCGATCATCTGATCAAGGAAACCGTGGCCGGAATTTGAACTGTGTGGTTCACAATCAATTTATTAATGCCTGAATGCATTGAATTATCTGACAATCTGACTATCTAGGGCGGATGCAACGGCCCTTTGATATCATTACGGCGACGCGCGATATTCCGCTTTTCATTTTCGGAGACCACGCCTCACGCCATATCCCGGAAGAGTATAACGATCTTGGACTGACCGGCGAAGATCTGACCCGTCATATTGCCTGGGATATCGGCACGGATGTGATTGTAAGTGATATGGCTACCCATTTTGGCTGCGGGGCACAGATCGCGCGAATTTCAAGACTGGTGATCGATTTGAACCGTGACACGCGCATGCCCTGTTTGATCCCAACCGAAAGCGACGGTACCTATATTCCCGGCAATCACGCGGTCGCGCTCAAAGACCGGGAAGACCGGATCGCCCGATTTCATGTGCCCTATCACGAGGCGTTGTCCGAGCGTCTTGCAGGCCTGAATGACCCGTTGGTTGTCTCGGTCCACAGTTTCACGCCAAAGCCGGATCTGGGCGAAGAACGGGCCATAGATATTGGCCTTTTGGTCAAACATGATGAGCCGTCGGCGGAAGCATTCAAGCAGCAGCTTAACGATCAATTCCCGGAGTGGCGGGTTCGGATCAATGAACCCTATTCGGCACATATTCTCAATCACACAATCGACTCTGCTGTAGCAGCCAAGGGCTTTCGACATTTGGCGATTGAGGTTAATCAAAGGCTGATTGATACGGACGCCAAGGCCGCAGTCATGGCGACTAAATTATCCAATTGCCTGCGTCCGCTTTTGCAGACTTCACCCGTTTTGGAAGGGGCTTGATATGCTTGCCGAGAACCCAACACATTTCGTGAATGGCCATAATATGTTTGCGGATTATCCGGACGGGTTTGAACAGGCCATGTTCGGAATGGGGTGTTTCTGGGGCGTTGAACGGATTTTCTGGAAGCTCGATGGTGTCTATGTGACCAGTGTCGGCTATGCAGGGGGACACACCTCAAACCCGGATTATAAACATGTCTGCACGGGCACGACTAACCACGCCGAAGTGGTGCATGTGGTGTTTGATCCAGCGGTGATATCCTATGACGGACTGCTTAAGGTGTTTTTTGAAAACCACGATCCGACCCAGGGCAATCGTCAGGGCAATGATGTTGGCACGCAATATCGCAGCGCGGTCTATACTTATTCCGAGGATCAGCTTACGGTCGCGAAAGCCGCCAAGGCCCGCTACGAACCAGCCTATCTGGACAAAGGCTTTGGCAACATCACCACGGAAATCGCGCCGGTTGGTGATTATCACCCGGCTGAAGACTATCATCAGCAATACCTCGCCAAGAACCCCAATGGTTATTGTGGGATTGGCGGCACTGGTGTGGTTTGTCCCTTGCCGACGAAAGTTGAGGCTTAAGTTATTCGTTTAACTCAAATTGAGATATAATGTCAGTCGCGATCGAATGAGCGATATCGACTAACTCGCCAACGCCTTCCATTTGTTTATTGGCAACAACTGAAATCGATAATTTGTATTCCGGATACATGATCAAGAAAGATATTCCCCCCATGGCGACTCCACCGTGATGGGTGATCATCACGTCCTTATCTGTTTTGAAATCATGAACGGAATTATGACTGCGCCAACCTAAGGCGTAATTTTGCTCATTGATTTCATTGTTTGCAAGTTTTTGCGGTGTGAAAAATAATGAGTTTCGCAGGTCTGCATCGATGAATTTATCGCTCATTATGCCTTGGGTCATTTTTACAAGATCAGTAGGTGTCGACACAAATCCGCCGCCCGCTGTTTTTAAAGAGTTATCCACCGGGAATGCTCTTTTGAATGAGTTATCTCGGGTAACATAGGGGATTGCGATATCATTATTGGCCAGGCCTTCTCGCATTGTGTTGGGCAGTCCAAGTGGGAGAACTAGCGTGCGCTCAATAATCTCATCAAAAGACAGGCCGCTCGCACCTTCCATGGCTGCAGATGCTAATACGAAACCATAGGAACTGTAAGAAAACTGAGTGCCTGGCTCATATAATAGCGGTGAGTTAGCAAAATAACCGACGGCACTTTCTACATCGCTGAAATGTTTTTGATTGCTGTACTCATCAAATGGAAAACACCAGCAATATTCATAGTGCCGAATTCCCGCCGTGTGAGTGAGTAGCTGCCGTGGCGTTAGGTCGTATTTTTGGATTGGAAAATAAGGCACGAGGTCACGGATCGGCAGGTCTAAATTTAAGACATTCTCGTCGACCAGTTTTGCGGCAGCGGTTGCGGTGATGGCTTTGGAGGTGCTGCCGATGCGAAATTTTGTATCCAGGGTAACGGCTTGGTTATCTTCGAGATTGCGATAACCCATGGCTCGCGCCCATATCAATTGACCATCTTTTCCAACGGCAATTGATAAGGCGGGGAATTTGTTCGCCTTCATTGATTGCTCTAATGTTGTGTTGGCTTTGGCAATCACGTCGTCAAAGGCGTGATTTGTTACTAATTCCGCGTCGCTGAATTCAAGGTTTTCCGGAAAATTCTGCCATCCTGAATTCCAAACAAAAATGGGCTCGAACAAACGAAACCCCAAATAGGCGAATATGCAAAGACCGAGTATAATAGAAACAATCCAGCCGCGCTTACTTTGTTTCCGCTTTATATTACCGTCCATAATCAGGAACTTTCATTTTTGAATTTTTCTCTAGCAAGATCAGGATCTATCCAGAAAAACAGGTCATCAACTTTACAGTCAAAGACACTGGCCAGCTTCATCGCTAATTCGAGAGACGGCGCGTAGCGCAAGGTTTCTAGCGCAACTATTGTTTGTCTGGTCACGCCTACTTTTTTGGCCAGTTCAGCCTGGGTCAATTCACCATGCAAAAATCTGAATTTTCTGAGATGTGTGCCTATTTCAGGAGATGTCATGGCTCAGAATCCAGCGCCATCAGTGCTTGAGTATCTTTGGCATATCCAAATAGCTGAGTTAAAAATTTTGCAAAAAGAGACAGGGTAATCAGAGCCACGAGAATATTCGCGACTGTAAAATAATTCAATTGTTCCAGAATATTTGGGGGTAAAAAGCCAAGCAGTAAAAGAAGAACCACTAAGCTCGCAATTAAAGTGTGATAACCGTTTTGAGTACCTGAAAAAGCAATGGCACGATCCCGTTCATCGCTCAACTTCCCGTCTTGTTGATATAGTAGCCCAGCGACTATGAACGCGGCAATCATTGTCCAGGAATCAATCGCAAGAAAGTTCCCCTGACCGACATGAAAATCCAAATCTGGGTAAGATAAAGCTGCGCATAAATGCCCTAATAGGAGAGCGGTACCGGTAGCTCTTAGTCTTAAAACCCGTTCGGGCCCGCTAGGGTCTAATCCCGTTTGCCGTCCAATCTTTTCCCATTTCCTTCGGGCCAAAATGGCCCAGGCAATTAGACCTATTCCACCGATCCAGCCCATTGGAAAATGAAGTTTGATCGAAGCTAATGCAAGCAGTGCGCCTAACATCAAAGCAGCCAAAGTAAAACGGAAGATCTTAAACACCGAATATCCTACATCAAAGTCTGTTTAGGCAGACATAATGTCTGGTAAGCCAGACATCAAGAGGTTAAAGAAATTTTTTGCTTCTGTTAAAAATTTTCTTCTAGCTTGGGACCCCGGAACTATTGAGTTCGGTATATTTATAAAAATAGAGTGCCGACGAGAGTAGAGGCTTGAAGCTCACCCTAAAAACCCCCACATTGGGGTGGTTCGAGATTTTTTCAATTTCTGGAAATCGCTTAGTTTACCTAATGGTCGTCGCGGCTAGGCAACACGGCGGAGTCTGATCTTATGAAATTATCCCAAGTCATCATTATAAATGCGCCACCGCCAACCGTATTTCTTTGGCTTGATGAGTTTGAACGCCAAAAACAGTGGATTCCAAGTTTGATAGAAGAGGAAACTTTGGATCAAAAACCGGGAAAAATTGGAACTAAGTACCGGCAAGTGCATTTGTTTAACGGTAAAGAATTGGTGTTACTTGGAGAAACGACGGTGTTTCGACAGGATAAAGCCCTAGGTGGATTTTTCAAAAGTAAAGAAACGACGATGGACGTATTATATACTTTAAAATCAGTCGGCTATGCGAAAACCGAACTCACCCATAATACGGAGATCAAATTCTTAGGTTTTATAAAAATATTGTCACCTGTTTTAAACTTACTTTTTGCCCGACGTTCTGAGGCAGAAATGAATCAAAACCTGTCGGCCCTTAAAACATTGGCCGAGCAAGAATATAAAGACTCTCTCGAATAAAATTATTTCAATACGAAAAGCTATGATCTCTTCGCGCGAATTTCGAGTTGACTCCATTCCTGACGAAATAAAATCTCCTTGATATTCGCAATGCATCCTTTTATAGGCCGCGTCCTAATTATAGAGGCGATCGTGTAAATACGAACAGACACATATTCGAAATTTATCCCCCGCGTGCGCGGGCGGATGAGCAATGTGTAACGCTCAAGTTGTGACGAGACTTGAGCCCCTATAAGAGATTTAATCATGAAAATTTTAAAATATCCGCGGACGCGGCATATTGAGGGATCGCGCTTGCAAAAAGGTGATTTAGGTGACGACTTGCCTATTTCGGCTCTTGCGGGCCAATTCCTCGTTATTGAAGAAAAACTGGACGGCGCCAATTCGGCTCTATCTTTTGATCAGGACGGCTCGATTTGGCTGCAAAGTCGAGGACATTTCCTGACGGGAGGGGGGCGTGAACGCCATTTCGCCATGTTCAAAACATGGGCCAATGTCCATGCCCCAAGGTTTTGGGATGTGCTCGGTGATCGTTTCATAATCTATGGTGAGTGGCTTTATGCCAAACATACGATTTTTTATGATGCATTGCCGCATTATTTCCACGAATTTGATGTCTGGGATCGTGAGAAAGAAGTTTTCCTTTCCACAGATGCGCGACGAAATTTGTTGCGCGGTTTGCCCGTGATGCCTGTGCCCGTCTTATACGAAGGTGAGGTGAATTCGCTGGATGAAATGTTGAGCTGGGTAAAGCCTTC
>JAHDDX010000028.1 GCA_020629135.1 Hellea sp. | reverse complement strand
TTGTATATTATCTTCTGACTAAGCATTTCGGCAAAGAAAGCCATTACGGCTAAATTTACATCATAGTTCAAAAAATTAAGCCGCCTTTATGGGCGGCTTTTTTTAATCGCCGTCTTCGTCGAGCTCGGGCACGATAATTTCTTTAGAAATCAAATTGTGCCCGGAGCGCCAAACCGCTGACGTCTTCTTCGGTGACGCCGTTATTGACCAATGTCGCAAATGCCGAATCCAGACCGGAAGTACTGGTGCCTAAATTTGCGCTGCCATCGAAATAATTGATCCCAATACGGGTATATTTGGTGGGCCACCAATCGGCGCCGATAACGAAATTGTCGAGATCGCCACCATTTACAGCATCGTCAGCCAGGTCGATCATGTCGTAACGTACGACAAGCGATACCGCGCCCATTCCGCCGTCTGTGATTGGCTTATCGACCTTTGGTCTATTGAATTTCCCGCCTTTATAGGTCTTGCTTCCGCCTAAAAATACACCGGCTTCGGCATAGGCGCCGTCAAAATCAGGATTGCTGGCGCAGGCCTCACAAGAGGCGTTGGTCATGCCGTATTCGCCCGAGACCCAGAATTGGTTCATAATCGCCGCGGCTTCAATGCCGAGAAATGTATCTTTGTCAGCCACACGGCCGGTAGAAATTACACGGCCCGGAATATGGGCGAAAGGACGTTGACGGTAACGGAAGTCACTTTGTGTATCGCCGGTCTTGCGCAGGCGGGCAGACGCGCCAAGGTGAACCAATGTGCCGTCTTCCTTGATTGGATTGAAAGTAACACGTGCTGCAGCCGCCGTGCCTTCCTGACCGGAATCCGTAGACAGATTATCGGCGAAAATACCGGCTGAGACGGTGTAATTGCTCCCGCTGGTGCCAACTGCCAGGCCTAGGCGGCGGTTAAATTCGAAGGCATCCGTGAACGATGCGCGTTCCAGTGTGGAAATGAAGCGTGAGGACGTTTGTTCGTCCAACGAGTTCATGGTTTTGAATTGTCCCAGTTTGACGTAAAACTTGCTGTCAGTCGGGGTCCACTGAACATAGGCGTCTTCGACATTGACGTCTTCTGAGCTGTTTGTGTTCAATTCGACTTTATATTTAACATTAGACCCGACATTGCCAGACACAGCCAAACGCAGGCGCCGTAATTCGCTGGCGCTCCAGTCTGTGTTTGCATTGTCAGCATCGACAATATTGTAATCCATTTGGACGCGACCACTGATTTTGTGGGTGATGTCTTGCGCTGAAGCGGTGCTAACAAATGCTGTCGCCAACCCCAGTGAAACTATGGATGTACGCGCAGCTAAAATCTTTAACATTTTAAACCTCTATTATTGACGATGAGCAATCTAGTCTTGGCGAATCCTATTTCGCCTTGTCATCTCGCGGCGCTCTCTGGCAGAGATTCGTGACACCAAATTTATAGTTTTGTGTCATCGTCTTGATGTTTGTGTGTCAGTTTTGAAATCAATTTGTCACAAAAATGAAACATTCTGACGGACTTCAATTCGATGAACTCCTGATGAATTCTGGCCTCAGCCCTCATACAGTTTTCAGCGCCTAAAACAGGTTCAACAAATGAACTAAATGGGAGACATAAATGAAACAGGTTTTCATTCTGATTTTGATGGGATCAGCCGTCGCGCTTTCGGCTTGCGCAACTATATCCGAAGACGATTGTCAAATCGGGGCCTGGTCCGAATATGGATATAAGGACGGTCTTAAAGGACGGTCGAGCGACCGGATCGCGAGTTACGCCAAAAAGTGCGCCAAATATGGCATTCAGCCGGATGCGGCCGCCTATCTGACCAGCTATGACGAAGGCATCGCCCGCTATTGCACCTATGAGCGGGGCTTTGAACGCGGCGAACAAGGTGACAGTTATAACCAGGCCTGCTCAGGCCCGCTTTCCGTGGACTTCGCGCCCGGATATGATGCCGGCCGGGTCCTTTATGAAGTCCGGCAGGAATATAATAATCTGATCGAGCGCTATGAAGACCGGGTAAATGCGATCTATGAAGTGCGCCGTAAACTGCGCGAAGATGAATTAACTGATATCGAGCGCAATCGTTTATCAAAAAAGGAGCGCCGTCTCGAACGTGAAATTGATGACGCCAAAATCGACATACGCGCCTTTGAACGTATTCATGATTTTTCGCGATATCGTTTCTAAGCGGGGAATTGCCAAGCGAGCAAACTTTGTTACAAGTCCGCATGCATTACCGTACTCTACTTTTTGTTCCTGGAAATCGTCCGGACAGATTTGAAAAAGCTTGTAATTCGGCGGCCGACCTTGTTTGCATTGACCTTGAAGATGCTGTTGGACCGAATGACAAAGCCGCCGCGCGAGACATGACATTAGAGTTTTTATCCGGAACCGATCATAGTCATGTCGCTCTACGGATTAATGCGTCTGACACCGAATTCCATGTGGCCGATGTAAAAGCTTTGTCAGAAAGTCGCTTGAAACTGCCATTTATCATGGTGCCCAAGGTCGGCGCATTGGATGATGTCGTTTCGCTTGACCGGGCGCTCAAAGATTCTATCGGGCCGTTCTTTACATTAATCGAAAGTGCCAAGGGCCTGGTCAATTGCGAAACTATTCTTTCGCATCCTAAAGTCTCTTTCGCTCTTTATGGGGCGATCGATTATGCGGGGGACGTTGGATGTGACCGTGCCTGGGAAACCCATCTTTATGCCCGATCACGTTTGGTGGCCGCCTGTGCGGCAAACGATGTTATCTTGTTTGACACGCCGTATACAGATGTTCGCGATCCTGAAGGTTGTGAGGCTAGCACTAGGCGCGCCCGAGGGCTGGGCATATTCGCTCGGTCTGCGATCCATCCGGGACAGATAGACCCGATCCACCGAGCCTTGGTTCCATCGGAAGCTGAAATTGCGCATGCCCAACGGGTTTTAACCGCCTATGCAGATTCTGATGGGAATGTGGCCTTGCTGGACGGTAAACTGCTTGAAGCCCCCATTGTCAAAGCGGCGCAGCGCACTTTGGCATTGGCGCAAAAATAGTCATTCAAATTTATAACTGAATTGGGCCTAAATTCTGTCACATAGATGCTTTACCTTAAGGCTGAGTCACGGCATAAGACGCCAAAATCAAAGTGAGCCTACTTATGTGGAACTTTATCAAACGGATTTTTACCTGGTGGAACGGGCATACTTTTGGAACCAGTCTTGAGATCCGCCGACGCGGTGAAAAAATTGGTGAAGATGAGTATGGCAATACCTATTACCAGGAACGTAAGGAAACCTATGACGGCCGCAAACGCCGTTGGGTGACCTATAAAGGCTATGCCGATGCTTCGCGCATTCCGGCCGAATGGCATGGTTGGCTGCATCACATGTATGATGAAGCCCCCTCTGAGACGCCATTAAAGACCCAAAGCTGGGAAAAGCCACATCATCCAAATCTGACGGGTACGGTATATGCCTATAAACCAAAAGGCAGCCTGGACCGAGGTGGTCAGCGCGCGAAAGTGGCTGGCGACTACGAAGCGTGGAGCCCGGAAGGCTAAATGCGGACGCTGGCCACAGCTATCCTAATTGCAGGATTGATCACGCCCGCGGCGGCTAATAACCTGACGGGCGAAGCCGTTATATTACGCACATTGGACAAGGTTACCGCAACGACCCGCGACTATACGGTCAAAGTCGGCGAAACGCTGAAATATGGCTCGCTCGATGTTGACGTCAAACATTGTGAAAAAAAACCGCCGGAAGAAATTCCGGAAACATTTGCCTTCTTACAGATTTTTGACAAACGCACAGATGGTGAAGGGGAAGAAGCTGAAGGCGAAAAGTTGTTTTCGGGCTGGATGTTAGCCTCTAAGCCAGCCATCTCCGCCCTTGATCACCCTGTCTACGATGTCTGGGTTCTTGATTGTGTCGTTGATCGACGTCGATAAGTTTGCATATCAATTATTTTTCGCAATAATACGGCTATGAGCCGTTTATCCCGAGACTATTATTTATCTGAAGAAATCCTGAGCCGGGAGAACGAGGATCTATTCGCACACAGCTGGGTGTTTGTCGGCTTAGAATCTGATATTCCAAAGGCGGGTGATTTTTTGACCGCGTCAATCGGGGCCTTTCCCGTAACCGTCATCCGGCAAAAAGACGGCACGCTCCGGGCCTTTCACAATGTCTGCCGGCACCGCGGTGTGACCCTGCTGGAGGGCAAGGGAAATACAGGCAGTTCAGTTGTTTGTCCTTACCATCGCTGGACCTATATGACGGATGGTCGTCTTAAGGGTATCCCCAATGCAGCGACATGTTTTCCAGATATCGACCGAACAGATTATCCACTCAAAGACGCCGCAATTGGTGAAACTAATGGGTTGATCTTCGTCAACCCGGATCCAAGGGCGGAATTTTCAAATTGGATTGTTCCAGTGAAAGATAAATTATGGCCCCATGATCTTGGATCAAAAGAGCTTAGGGAAGGGGAGCCGCTGATCTATCGCATGGAATGCAATTGGAAACTGTTTGTTGAAAATGCGATTGATGGATATCATCTGGCCTATCTCCATGAAAATACCCTGGGCGGTCCGATGCCTGAGAGCAATATCTGGGAGAGATATGGCGATCATCTGGTCTGGTATGCCATTGACAAAAATGGACAGCGCGATCCATTGCCCGCGAAATCCCGAAAAGAATATCGGCAATATCTGACCAAGCAAATTCCCCATGTTAAAGACAAAGACTATGGCGGCGTATACTACATGTTTCCGCTCACAATTATCGACTCTAACGACTATGGCCTCAACATATCCAGATTAGAGCCGCGCGGGGCCGGGCAGTGCGATTTGATTATTCGTCGATGGCTGGGGCCGGGGCAGGGACTAGATGAACGTAAATATGTTCCGGGCTGGGATAGAGCGACGAATCTGATCCAGTCAAAGAACTGGAAGAAACACCCTTTGAAGACAAATGACTTTCAGACTGAGGACGTCTGGATCTGTGAAAAAATTCAAAAGGGATTTTCCTCACCCGCTTATGAGCATGGTCCGTTAGCAAAGGGCGTGGGCGCCGAACAATCCATTCGCTGGTTTCATGAGCTATATGAGGCGCACTCCCGTTAATCCCACAGCCCGATAGACTTGCCGAAATCGGAATAATTCCGTGACTTACGGGCGGCAAGTTCCTCGTCACTTGGCGGATTGTCTGCGTAATCAAACGTAACCCCTGTGCCTTCGATAATGCGGTTCATGAAGTTAAACAAAGCACAGATTTGCACGGCATCATACAGGGCACGTTCGGACCAACCGGCCGCATAAACCGCTTCGGCATCCTTGCGGGTCAGTTGGGTTGGTAAAGTTGTGAGTTTTTCTACATAGCGCAAAATGGGTTTCATTTTCGCATCGACCGGTGCGGTGTCAATGTTGTCTAGAAGCCCGTCTATAACCTCATCTGTCACCCCAAATACATTGGCATAAATGCGGTGCGCGCCGAAACAAAACGAACAAGCATTCAGGCCGGAAACATAAGTCGCAATGAGTTCGCGCTCTGCGACAGATAGGGGGCTTTCGCCACGCAGCAAAAGGTCGTGATATTCGAGCAAAGGTTTAACGTGGTCCGGGAATTGACGGAAAACATCCGCAAGGTGCGGTGTATCGGGCAGGCTGGGAAAATAAGTCATATCTAGACTTTATGGTTGTTCTTTAATCGGTCAAAATAACAATTTCGAGAATTCGGGTCTTTGCATGATCATTGACTACGTGGCAGAACCCGTAAAACAAAGGGGGTAATGTGCCTGATTCTGAACCATCAAAAATAGCCGAACTGATACCAGCGGCGACGGTTATTTGTTTGCGCGATGGCGCGAAGGGCATCGAAGCCTTATTGCTCAGAAGAAATCGTAATCTCAAAGCCTTTGGCGGGGCCTGGGTGTTTCCGGGTGGCCGCGTGGATCAGGCGGACGCACCCGGCGCGGACGAACTATCGCGGGCTCGCACTGCGGCCGTTCGGGAAGCCCAAGAAGAAACGGGCCTTAGGTTGATTGGTGAACAACTGGTGCCGCTGTCACTGTGGATTCCGCCTGTTCAGGAGAAGCGGCGTTTTTCAACTTGGTTTTTTCTGGCCCATGCGGGGTCGCAAACAATTGAAATAGACGGCGGCGAAATTCATGATTTTAAGTGGATATCTCCAAAAAATATAATTGACCAAACGCCCGACGCCGAAACCATGATCATGCCACCGACCTATGTGTCTTTGCATCAATTGTGTAATTATGAGTCTGTGTCAGACGCACTTATCGGTATTGAGCGTCGTGCGAATGACCGTTTTGAAACCCGGTTTACGCGCTCAGAGCAGGGATTTGTCACCTATTGGCAGGACGATGCGGCCTATGATTGTGGTGATCTGGCCAAAACAGGGCGCCGTCATCGTCTGGTCGCGAAAGCTGATGGTTGGGAGTATTTACGGAGTGAAGCTGGCCTTGACCTTTAGCGCGACTTTCAGTTTTTCATGATATTCAACGCGGCTAATTTCGATCGCGCCGAGTGAGGCCAGGTGATCTGTGATAAACTGCGTGTCGAGCAGAACATAGCCGCCTTTATTCAATCGTTCGACCAATTTTATCAGGGCGAGTTTCGACGCGTTGGTTTCGCGGGAGAACATGCTTTCGCCAAAGAAAGCGCCGCCGATAGATACACCGTATAAGCCGCCGACAAGTTTGCTTTCCCGCCAAACTTCGACTGAATGAGCGTGCCCATTGTCAAACAGTTCTGAATACAGATAGGCAATACCTGCATTGATCCAGGTCTCTTTGCGATCAATGGTGGGGTGGGCACATTCGGCGATGACTTCGTTGAAATTTTGATCATAAGTGACCATTAAATCCGTTTGTCTAACGAATTTTCGCATGGATCTGGATATATGCAGTCCGTCAAGCGGAAGAATGCCACGTCGATCGGGGTCTACTAGAAAAATGGTAGGGTCATCCCGGTTTTCCGCCATTGGAAACACACCCCGCCGATAGCAATCGAGTAAGACTTCCGGATCAAATGGCTTCATGAATTCGTCCCCTAAGGGTGTTCGGTCGGAAACTCTAGACTGAATTCGGATATGGTGAGCGTTTGTTCTTGTTGTGTTCCGATATTCGGGTGAAACCTGTGTAATTATGCTTAATTTTCCCCTAAATTGGCATTGTATCCCATGAAAACCCATGATATCCCACATTTGAACTAGGCTCTCCCAGTTCCTCAGGGGATATGATGTTTTTATCGACCACAACCAATAATTTGGATGCGAAGGGCCGTATTTCGGTGCCATCGGATTTCCGAGCGGTTGTGGGTGATGGTAATTTTGACGGCATCATAATCTGGCCGAGCTTTGATGGAGATTATCTAGAAGGCGGGGGCATTAATCTGCTGGAAGATTATCAAAAGTCGCTCGACATGATGGATTACTATGATGAAGGTCGCGTAGCGCTTCAACGAGCCATTTTCGCGGAAAGCCGGCGATTGCCCTTTGATAGTGGCGGGCGGGTCACTTTGCCTAAAGAGCTCGCAGAATATGCCAATCTAAATGGTCGCGCGACATTTGTCGGGCTGGGACGGCGTTTCGAAATCTGGAACCCCGAAGCGCATGAGGCGCGGAGCGCTGAGGTCCGGCGTCTGGCCCGGGCTAATCGTGGACGGTTGGTGTCAATCAACACTCAAAACGGGGGTGGATCGTGAAACACTACCCCGTCATGTTGGGTGAGGTGATAGCGGCATTGTCGCCAAAGGCTGGCGAGACCTATATTGATGGCACCTTTGGCAATGGCGGTTATAGCGAAGCTTTTCTAAAGGCAGCAAAATGCCACGTAATTGGATTAGATCGCGACCCGAATGTGCAATGCCGGGCAACTGAGCTTGCGGCGGCTTATGATGGTCGGTTCACCTTAATAGACACACCATTTTCGAAAATGGATCAACTTGACAGCATCGAACAAGTGGATGCGGTTATTCTGGATATTGGGGTCTCATCTATGCAACTAGATGAAAGTGAGCGTGGATTTTCGTTTATGAGGTCCGGCCCGCTGGATATGCGTATGAGCCAATCCGGTCCGTCTGCCGAAGACGCAGTGAATGAAATGAGTCGTTCAGATCTTGAGCAAATTTTTAGAGTATATGGTGAGGAAAAACGCGCGCGACGGGCGGCTGAACTTATTGTTCGGGCAAGGTCTGAAAGCCGAATCGTAACGACAGGTGGTCTTGCAGAGCTATTGGAAAAAGGATTGGGTCGGACGGGAAAAATACATCCGGCAACCCGCGTGTTTCAAGCCCTTCGAATTTTTATCAATGATGAACTACGTGAACTTTATCTGGGGCTGTGTGCTGCCGAGGCTATATTAAAGCCGGGCGGGCGATTAATAGTTGTAACTTTTCATTCGCTTGAAGATCGGTTGGTCAAACGCTTTATCAGGCGGCGTTCTGAAGCCGCCAAAAGTGGATCGCGATATCAACCAGAGTTGGTGCAAGAGGGGCCGAGTCCCAGCTTCAATGAAAATCGTCGTTCGGTCGTAAAGCCAAGCGAAAAAGAGCTCGCGGAAAACCCCCGTTCACGTTCAGCGAAATTGCGCTGCGCCATTCGAAGTGACAGGCCAGCATTTATTCGAGATGACGCGTTATTGCCCAGTGTACCGTTTCTTGAAGATTATGGGTGGGCGGCATGAGTGGGTATCTATATTCCCGAGAAAATTCAACGCGTTACGCGCTCGTCTTCATTTTGTTCTTGATCGGTGTTTTGCTGACCGTGGCCTTGTATTTTGTCAAAACCAAAGCCCAGTCCGCTCAGACTCAGGCGCAACGGCTTGGTTATCAAATAGATCAAGAGCAAGATGCTATTGATGTATTGCGCGCGGAGATCGCACATTTAGAAAGCCCGGCCCGTTTACAGGCTTTGTCTATTGAAGAGTTGGGGCTTGAGCCTCTTGCGGTCAATCAATTTCTAAGCGTTTCGGACATCGATGCGGATATCGCGATGCGAGACAAGACGCTCGAAGATAAAAGCGGGGATCAATAATGACCCGGTTTAAGTCGGATCCACATTTTTCAGCGCCGCAAATGCGGGTTGCTGATGAAGAATATAAATCCATTCAGGAAGGTCGCATCCGAATTCGAATTGGTGTCGCGATTTTTATGTTGGCGCTGGCGCTTGGCATCCTCCGTCTCGCAGAAGTGTCTTTGCTGTCACCAAAGAAAGCTTTTGGAATAGGGGCCGGAGATGCGCCTGCGGTTCGGGCGAATATTGTTGATCGCAATGGTGAGGTTCTTGCGACGACGCTTGCGACCTATGCGCTATATGCAAGGCCCAAATATATTTGGAACCCGGACGAAACGGCGCTCGAATTGTCTCGGGCATTACCAGGTCTTGATAAGGCGGTGGTTCGAAATCGCGTGATGAAGAAGGGTGATCAGATCCTGATTAAGCGCGGATTGACGCCCAAACAAAAACAAACTGTATTTCATCTAGGTTTGCCCGGTTTGATTTTTCAAGAGGAGCCGCAGCGTGTATATCCCAGGGGCGAATTAGCGGCCCATGTCGTCGGATTTTCCGATGTCGATATGAACGGTTTGGCGGGGGCCGAGCGTGCATTTAACGACGCGCTCTCTATGCCGAATGCCCCGGATGTCAGCCTGTCTATTGATATGCGTGTTCAAAATGCTTTGATGGATGAGCTTCAAGAGGGGCTGGAAAAGTTCAAGGCAGATACCAATGCCGGGGTCGTATTAAATATTAAAACCGGCGAAGTGTTGGCTATGGCCTCATTACCGGGATTTGATCCTAATTCCCCGGGCACAACATCGCCGCAAAATCTTTATAATCACGCCTCAATGTCGACCTATGAGCTCGGTTCGGTGTTCAAACCGATCACAATGGCCTTGGCTTTGGAGACAGGTGTGACAAATTTGGAAGAAACATTTCCGGTGCAAAAGCCCCTTAAAGTGCGCGACAAATTCATCCGCGATGATCATCCTAGTCCCGTTCCGCTGGCTATGCCGGAAATTCTAGCTGAAAGTTCTAACCGGGGAACGGCCTTAATGGCGATGCGGTCCGGTGGTGATGCGCAACGAGCGTTTCTAAAAGACCTCGGATTGATGGATAGGGTTGATATCGAGCTGCGCGAAAGCGCGCGGCCTCAGGTGCAAACCGAGTGGCAGGATATCACGCTTGTAACGGTCTCCTATGGTCACGGAATTTCGGTCACGCCTTTGGCCCTATCTGCGGCAATCGGCGCGCTGCTAAATGGAGGGGAATATATTACCCCCACCGTTCTTAAACGCGACGCCGTTAATCTTCCAAAAAGGCGACGTGTAATTTCAGAGCAAACTTCGCAAACTATACGCGATCTAATGCGCTATGTGGCGACAAATGGGACGGGTCGAAATGCCCGGGTCGAAGGGTATGATATAATGGGTAAAACTGGAACGGCAGATAAACCCAGTGGGAATGGCTATGATGAGCGTCGTCTAGTCTCTTCCTTTGTGGCGGCCTTTCCGTATAAGGACCCGACCTATCTGGTGTTTATTACCTATGATGAACCCAAAGCCGTCCAGGGCACTTATGGTTATGCGACGGCCGGATGGAATGCGGCGCCGACAACCGGCAAGGTCATTGAGCGCATTGGCCCAATGTTAGGCGTGCCGTATCAATATAAAAAAATTGCCTTCAGTCCCTTCTCGGAAGAGGAGGTTTTCCGATGATGTTGTCTGATCTCGTCAAGCCACATTCTTTTGATGGTCCGGATGTCTTGATTGATAATTTATCCTGCGACAGTCGCACGATTAAGCCCAATGGGTTATTTGCCGCTTTACCTGGAACTGTCACCGATGGCCGGAAATTTATAGAAGCTGCGATTGAAAACGGCGCAGCCGCTATAATGTCTGAATCCGAACCAGACGGAATAAATATACCATTTGTCGAACACGAAAACCCTCGTCTGTTTTATGGTGAACTTGCCTCTCGCCTTTACGCAGGGCAGCCCAAGACCTTGGTCGCGATGACGGGAACGAATGGCAAAAGCTCCACTGTCGAATTTTTGCGTCAGATATGGTCCTTTGCGGGTCTCAATGCAGCCTGTTTCGGAACTTTGGGAATACAATCGCCCAAAGGATATGAGCCATTAACGCACACAACGCCCGATGCTGTTGCGCTGCATAAAACTTTGTCCAAATTGGTCAAAGAAGGCGTTACCCACGCGGCCATGGAGGCTTCGAGCCACGGCCTCAAACAATTCCGGATGGAATATACGAAATTATCGGCAGCCGGGTTTTCAAATTTAACTCAGGATCACTTTGATTATCACCCGGATATGGAGGATTACTTCAATGCCAAGGCGCGATTGTTTCTAGAGCTTACCCCTGAAGCTGCACCAGTAGTCATCAATGTAAATGACGAATATGGACAGCGTCTCTCCGGGCTTTGTAAGGATCGCGGACAAGACGTATTACGCATAGGGTGGAGCGGAGAGGATATCCGTATAGACGAGGTCATGCCGCGCGCAGCAAGCCAGATTGTTGATTTGGTCGTCTTCGGCGAGCGTCAAAGAATTGAACTACCCCTGGTCGGCGAGTTTCAGGTGTTAAACGCCGTGGCAGCCCTGGCTCTGGCTATCGTGACCGGCGTTAAACAAGAAACGGCTGTTGAAGCCTTGTCTGGCCTGCATGGAGTCGCTGGACGTTTGGAAGCGGCTGGTAAAACCCGCGACGGCGCGCCGATTTTAATCGATTTTGCCCATACAGAAGACGGGCTCGATAAGCTTCTTCGCAGCATAAGACCTCATACAATGGGTGATATCATTATCGTTTTTGGCTGTGGCGGTGACCGAGATCCGGACAAACGACCGAAAATGGGAGCCATGGCCGCTAAGTTGGCGGATCATGTTATTGTGACCGATGATAACCCGCGTTCAGAAAATGCTGCCGCCATTAGAAAGGCAGTTCGTAAAGGTTGTCCTGACGCGGAAGAAATTGGGGACCGCGCCGAAGCCATCAGAGCCGGAATTGAAAAGCTTGGCCCGAGAGATTGCCTGGTCATTGCCGGGAAGGGCCACGAACAAGGTCAAATTGTCGGCGATGAGATTATTCCGTTTTCAGATCTTGAAGAAGCCCGAAAGGCATTAAAGGAGCTGGGCCATGTCTAGCGTTTTATGGACATCCGACGAAGCTGAGAAAGCGACTGGCGGCGAAGCCCGCGGCGACTGGAACGCGACAGGCCTTTCCATCGATACCCGGTCTTTGGTGTGGGGCGATTTATTTGTACCCTTGAAGGACCAGCGCGATGGACATGATTTTATTCCTCAAGCGCGCGCAGCTGGCGCTTGTGCAGTTATTTCTGAAAATAATGACGAGTTGAGCCCGGCTCTAATTGTCAAAGACAGTTTGCAAGCCATGCGTGATCTCGCGCAGGCGGCCCGAAATCGCAGTCATGCCAAACGGATTGCCGTCACCGGAAGTGTCGGTAAAACCAGCCTTAAAGAAGCCCTGGCCGCTATTTGTGCGACGGCGGGGGCTACTCACAAATCGCAAAAATCCTACAATAATCACTGGGGTGTTCCTTTGACATTGGCGACCATGCCGCCCCAGACCGAATTTGGTGTTTTTGAGCTGGGTATGAACCACGCCGGCGAATTATCCGACCTTTCCAGCGTCGTTGAGCCGGATATCGCGATCATCACCAAAATCGCGCCGGCCCATTTGGCGCATTTTGAAAATGTAGACGCTATTGCGGCCGCCAAATCAGAAATTTTTGACGAGCTGGCTGAAGGCGGTGTGGCTATTTTGAATGCCGATGACCGCTTTTTTGAATTTTTAAAAAGCCGGGCCGAGCAAAGACAAGCAAAGATTGTTTCTTTCGGCGCTGTAGATGGTGCGGATGTTAAAATAGTTGATCCGCAATCCCGTGCAGGACAGGTGAACGCATCGCTCGAAATTGCCGGAGAAACACATCAACTCACCGTCCCCATTGATGGTGAGCACTGGATATCGAATGCGGCCTGCGCTGTCGCTGCGGCCATGGCGGCGGGCATCGAACCTGCGGTTTCTCTTAAAGCCTTGGCGTGTTTCAGGGCGCTCCCTGGCAGGGGGGATGTGATTGATGCGAGAGTTGACGGCAAAGTCATTTCTTTGATCGACGAAAGTTATAACGCCAATCCAGAATCCATGCGTGCCGCCATTGCGTCGTTGCAAACACGGGCGGCCAACCGCAAGATTGCGATTTTAGGCGATATGTTTGAATTGGGCAGAGATGAGCTCGACATGCATGCCGCCTTAGCCGACCCGCTGCAATCAGCGGGCGTTGCGCGTGTCATCTTTGTTGGCGAATGTATGCGGGCCCTTAAAGGGGCCTTGCCGCGCGAAATGCGTGGACCGTGGGCGCGTGACTGGGAAGCGGCTTTGGCTGCCCTTCGCGACGAGATCCAAGACGGGGATACAATTTTAGTCAAAGGGTCTAACGCAACCGGGCTTGGAAAACTGATCGCCGAAATTAGAAAATTACAAAAAGGAGTCGAGCATGTTGTATGAGTGGCTCGCCCCATTATCTGATGAATTTCAGTTATTTAACCTGTTCAATTACATAACCTTCCGAACGGGTGGGGCGCTGATGACCTCACTTCTTATCGCCTTTATTCTTGGACCGCGCATGATCAATATGTTGCGCGCTAAGCAGGGTAAAGGTCAGCCGATCCGCGAAGACGGTCCCGAAGGGCACATTATACAAAAGGCAGGTACACCGACAATGGGTGGGCTGCTGATTTTGCTTTCGGTCGTGATTTCAACGCTTTTATGGGGCAATTTGCAAAGCCCGTTTTTGTGGGTCGTCTTCATGGTGACTGTGGGCTATGGCTGTATCGGATTTTACGATGATTATCTGAAGGTTTCGCGCCAGAATCCCAAGGGATTTAGCGGTAAAATTAAACTCTTGCTTGAGTTTGGGATCGCGGCGGTCGCCGTTTATATATTGACCCTGTCGTTCGCACCGGAGCCAGCCAGTTTCAAGACGGGACTGGCTATACCGCTACTTAAAAACGCCTGGATCAATCTCGGTGTGCTTTATATCCCGTTTGCCTGTTTCGTGATCGTAGGCGCGTCAAATGCGGTGAATTTGACCGATGGATTGGACGGGCTGGCGATAGTACCGGTTATGATCGCTTGTATGAGCCTGGCCTTTATTGCCTATCTGGTCGGGAACTATAATTTTGCAGAATATCTTGGCGTGCCTTTTGTGAAAGGCAGCGCCGAAGTTACAATTTTTCTGGGGGCCATTGTGGGCGCTGGGCTCGGGTTTCTTTGGTATAATGCGCCGCCGGCCATGGTATTTATGGGTGATACCGGATCCCTGGCGCTTGGAGGTGCATTGGGAAGCGCCGCCGTCGCCATTAAACACGAAATCGTTTTAGCGATTATTGGGGGGTTATTTGTCCTCGAAGCGGTATCTGTCATAGTACAGGTCGCGTCATTTAAATTGACCGGAAAAAGGGTGTTTAGAATGGCGCCCATTCACCATCACTTCGAAAAGAAAGGGTGGGCTGAACCCACCATCGTCATTCGGTTCTGGATCATCGCCATTGTCTTGGCCTTGATCGGACTCTCAACGCTTAAACTTCGGTAGAAACCATGATTGAAGCTCGGACATTTAAGGGAAAGACCATTGCCGTATTTGGCATGGGGCGAACGGGAATTTCGACCGCTTTGTCGCTCAAGGCGGGCGGGGCCAAAGTCCTGGCTTGGGATGACAATCCTGAGGCGCGTAAAGCAGCGAAAGCGCAAGGCGTGCCGATCGTCAATTTGAAGAAAGCCAAATGGGCGAACATAGACGAATTCGTTTTGTCGCCCGGCGTACCGCACAAACTACCTAAGCCGCATTGGAGTGCGGAATTGGCCAAAAATGCCAATGTGCCGATCATTTGTGATATTGAGATATTTGCCCGCGAAGTGAACGCCCGGGCCGAAGAAAATCGACCAAAAATTGTGGCGATTACTGGCACAAACGGCAAATCAACGACGACGGCGTTGATCACTCATATTTTGCGGGAATGTGGGAAAGACGCGCAAATGGGCGGCAATATAGGACGTGGAGTCCTGGACTTGGATTATATCCATGCAGGCGCCTATTACGTTTTAGAGTTGTCATCATACCAATTGGAACGGACGCAAAGCCTGCGGGCAAATGCATCTGTGTTTTTAAACCTGTCGCCAGATCATATCGACCGACATGGCGATATGGATCACTATGAAGCCGCCAAACGACGGATTTTTCTAAATCAGACCTCGGCAGATACAGTTGTCATCGGGGTTGACGGGCCAGATGGTCGGCGCATTTGCTCCGAGCTTAAGGCCGCCAATGGTCGAAAGATTGTGCCAATATCAGGGTATAAGTCTCTGGGCAAAGGGGCGAGCGTGATCAAAGGCAAACTTTATTGTTCAAATGGACCGAAGGTCCACGAAATCGTCGATCTGAATAAAGCGCGCGCGCTTGAAGGTAAACACAATTGGCAAAATGCGGCTGCGGCCTTTGCGGCTGTCAGTGCTTTTGAACTGGAAAATGCTGATATCAGCAAGGCGATATTAAACTTCCCAGGGCTGGCTCACCGTATGGAAACGGTTGGGGAGGTTGGTCCGGTCCGTTTTGTCAATGACAGCAAAGCGACCAATGCCGATGCCGCTTACCAGGCACTTAATGCCTATGACCAGATATATTGGATCGCCGGAGGGCAAGCGAAAGAAGATGGTATTTCACCGCTTAAAGACCTGTTTCCAAAAATAAGAAAAGCTTACTTGATTGGACAAGCGGCTCCTGAATTTCACAAATCTTTAACTCGAGAAGGGGTCAGTCATAAGGTCTCCGGGACGCTTGAAATGGCGGTACTTTGCGCGACACGAGACGCACTAAACCACCCGGGTAAATCCTCCATCGTTTTATTGTCTCCCGCCTGCGCCAGCTTTGATCAGTTTAAAAGTTTTGAACATCGCGGAGAGGCTTTTCGGGATCAGGTTAAAAATCTGGTTGATTTGTTTGAGCGTGAAAAGGCTGAATACGCCTCACGAGGAACAGCCGCTTGATCACCGGGGCCATATCACCCGGTCGCACCCATCGATCTCCGTTTTTTGAATGGTGGCGCAGTGTCGATCATATTACCTTGGCATTCTTGGTTTGCCTAATTGGGACCGGTATTATTTTGTCTATGGCGGCATCCCCGGCTGCGGCGGCACGACTGCAGATCGATAATCCATTTTACTTTTTATATCGCCATATCGTGTTTGCGGGCGCGGGATTGGTAGGGGCTATCATTTTATCGTTTTTCTCAATTTTAAATGCCCGCCGGGTCGGCGTAATCGCTTTGCTGGGTATGATTGTCATGCTGATCGCCGTTATGTTTTTGGGCTATGAGGTCAAAGGGGCTCAGCGTTGGATCCGAATTGGTTCATTTGGATTGCAGCCTGCTGAGTTTATTAAACCCGCATTTATTGTATTTGCAGCCTGGATGTTTGCGGTGCGTAAAAAAGACCCCACCTTTCCGGCGGTCGGGCTCGTATTTGCCTTTTATCTGGTAATTGTAACCCTCTTAATCCGGCAACCGGATTTCGGGCAGTCATTTCTTCTGACCCTTTGTTTCGCGGCCGTGTTTTTCTTCGCAGGCCTTTCATTGGGATGGATGTTATTCCTTCTCGGTACGACGGCGATTGGGGCCGTTGGGGCCTATTTTACCTTGCCGCATGTTCAGACGCGGGTGGATCGTTTTTTGAGTCCTGGCGGAGAAGATAATTATCAAACCGATAAAGCCCTTGAAGCAATCAGCAATGGAGGCTTTTTTGGACGGGGGCCCGGCGAGGGGGCTATCAAATACAGCCTGCCGGATGGGCACACCGATTTCATTTTTGCGGTGACCGTCGAAGAATTCGGATTTCTAATCTCGATGTTTTTAATCATTTTGCTGGCTGGGTTTGTTATTCGGTGTTTTCGGGCGGCCTTGCGCCTTAACGATTATTTCTGCCAGCTCGCCGTTGCGGGTCTGGCAACGATGATCGGTTTACAAGCGGTGATCAATCTCTATGTAAATTTGAATATGGCTCCGCCCAAGGGGATGACCTTGCCATTTATATCTTATGGAGGTTCATCACTTCTGGCGTTGTGTTTTACAGCGGGTCTGATATTGGCCTTTACCCGAAGACGACCCGGCCTATACGGATATAACGATTAATGCCCAAACTTTTACTTGCTGCTGGCGGCACCGGTGGACATATGTTTCCCGCTCAAGCCCTGGCCGAACGCCTAAAATCTGAAGGGTGGGACATCGCTCTTATGACCGATGCGCGGGGGCTGAAACATGCGGGTAAGATACCGGCTGATCCGCGTATTGAAGTCGAAGCTGCCTCAATTTCGCCGCGCCGGCCCATACAGGCGCTGGGCGGAGCGTTGCGGCTGACACGCGGAATTAAAACTGCCAAAAAATTTCTTCGCAACTGGAAACCTGATATTGTTGTTGGCTTTGGCGGATACCCGGCATTTCCAGCCATGCGGGCCGCTCAGATGATAGGTGTGCCGACAGTAATCCACGAACAAAACGCCGTCCTTGGGCGCGTGAACCGTGTATTTGCAGCTAAGGCCAAAGCCGTTGCCTCCGGGTTTGAGCGGTTGGACCGACTGCCGCAAGGTGCCAATCACGTGGTCGTTGGCAATCCGCTTCGCGCTCAGCTTCATGCGGCCGTGCCTAAATCCTATTCGCCCCCTCGCAAAACAATCAATTTGTTGATCATTGGCGGAAGCCTGGGGGCGCGTATCATTAGCGAAGTGGTTCCACGCGCAATCGCAGAATTGGACGCTGAGCTTCGGACGCGATTGTCAGTTGTTCAGCAAACCCGCCAGGAAAACCTTGAGGACGCGCGGCTGATTTATATGGAGGCCGGGGTCTCGGCCATATGCGAGCCGTTCTTCACAGATATTCAAGACCATCTGGCCAAAGCACATCTTGTTATTGCCCGGGCTGGTGCCTCAAGTGTATCCGAAATCGCCTTGATGGGGAAGCCGGCGATATTTGTCCCGCTCGCCATTGCCATGGATGATCACCAGACCGCCAATGCAATAGCGTTAAATGGACTAAATGCCGCCGATATTTTGCCTGAATCCGAGTTTACGCCAGACGCGTTGAAAACTAGTTTGGAAAGGCGTTTAAATGATTCGATCTGGCTTAAAGATGCAGCGAATGCCGCACGAACTGCGGCAAGACCCGCGGCCACCCAAGATCTGGCCGATCTGGTCAAATCCTTCCTTTAAGCCCGTTGAAAGGCGAACCATGACCAAAGCAGACGCCCAGAAAATGGCGACGAATGTACCGTTTGATACTGGCCCGATCCATTTCGTCGGTATCGGTGGGATTGGTATGAGCGGCATTGCCGAGGTTTTGCTTAATCTGGGATATGAAGTGCAAGGTTCAGATCTGCGTGAAAACGTGAATGTTAAACGCTTGCGCAAACTCGGCGCGACAATCTTTATCGGTCAAATAGGCGAGCAGGTACACGGTGCTGGTGCCATCGTCATGTCGTCGGCAATTAAACCCGATAACCCGGAACTGGTCGAGGCCCGGGCCCGGTCAATCCCGGTTGTGCGTCGTGCGGAAATGCTCGCTGAACTTATGCGCCTGAAATGGGCAATTGCAGTCGGCGGCACCCACGGCAAGACGACAACGACGACCATGATCGCAGCATTGCTTGAGGGGGGTAATCTCGATCCAACGGTTATCAATGGCGGTATCATCAATGCCTATGGGTCAAACGCTAAGCTGGGCCTGGGTGACTGGATGGTCGTAGAGGCTGACGAGTCGGATGGCTCTTTCTTAAAACTGTTTCCGACCGTGGCCGTCGTGACGAATATCGATCCCGAACATATGGAACATTACGGTTCGTTTGATGTCTTGCGCGCGGCCTTTGATACCTTTGTCGAAAACCTGCCTTTTTACGGGTTTGGTGTTTTATGTATTGACCACCCAGAAGTGCAGGCTTTGGTTAGTCGCATTACTGACCGTCGGGTGATTACTTACGGGTTTAATCCGCAAGCAGATGTCCGCGCTGAGAATATCGAGCTTGAGACCAATGGGTCTCGTTTTGATGTGATTTTTCGCTCCATTGAAGGCGAAGAAGAACGCTGGGAAAAACTTTTCCTGCCTATGGCTGGACGTCACAACGTCCAGAACGTCCTCTCTGCAATCGCTGTATCCCGTAAGCTTGGGTTGTCTGAAAGCGACGTACGAGCCGGGCTCGACAGTTTTGGTGGTGTCAAACGTCGCTTTACGCATGTGGGCGACTGGAATGGTGTAACGATCATTGATGATTACGGACATCACCCGGTCGAAATCGCATCAGTTTTGCAGGCCGCGCGACAGGTCAGTCAGGGCAAAGTTCATGCCGTAGTTCAGCCACACAGATACTCACGCTTATCCGACCTGTTTGATGGGTTTTGCCAATGCTTTAACGATGCAGATCATGTTTATGTTGCGGATGTTTATGCGGCTGGCGAAGCTGCAATTGAGGGCATAAACGGCTCGGCATTGGCCGACGGATTGATCGCCCATGGACACCGTAATGCGGTAACCATTACCAAAGAGACTTTAGCGCAAACCCTTAAACCTAATCTCAGTCCTGGTGATTTGGTGGTTTGCTTAGGTGCCGGTGATATAACTTTTTGGGCAGCGGAGCTTGCCGATGGTTTGGAGGCGGCTTAAGTGGCGTTAATCGACAGACTGCCCGCTGTCCGAGGCAAACTGTCGGCGGATGTCACCTTGGCGCCCTATAGCTGGTTTCGTGTCGGCGGTCCGGCTGAAGTCTTGTTTATGCCCAAGGACGAAGCGGACCTTGCGCATTTCCTGGCATCGACGCCGGATGATATTCCTGTTCAGGTTTTGGGTGTTGCTTCAAATACTTTGATTCGCGATGGAGGCGTACGCGGCGTTACAGTTCGGTTGGGGCCGGCCTTTGCAAAAATTAGTACCAATGGCACACAGATTACGGCTGGCAGCGCGGCTCTTGATGCGAAAGTTGCTCGCGAGGCGGCCAAAGCCGGAATAGCCGGGCTTGAGTTTTACGCTGGAATTCCGGGAACCATTGGCGGTGCTTTGCGTATGAATGCCGGATGCTACGGCTCGGAAACCTGCGATGTGCTCAGGTCTGTTATTGCGTTGGACCGAACCGGACGACGTCAGCTTATGGAATTGGACGAACTTGGATATGCCTATCGTCATTCCGACGCACCATTGGACTTGATCTACACCCAGGCCGTGTTTGAAGGCGTCAGTGATAATCCAGATGCGATCAAAGCCCGCATGCTTGAGATTACACGACGCCGTGAGGAAAGTCAGCCTATTCGCGAAAAAACCGGTGGTTCGACATTTAAAAACCCTGATCCCGATCAGTCAGGTGGACGCGGGGCCTGGCAGGTCATCGATGCGGCAGGTGGGCGAGGATTTCGCGTTGGCGGTGCTCAAATGAGCGAAAAGCATTGTAACTTCATGATCAATCTGGACAATGCGTCGGCATCGGATCTGGAACAATTGGGTGAAACCATCCGTCAAAAAGTCAAAGTCAGTGAAGGCGTTGATTTAGATTGGGAAATCCGCCGTATAGGAGTTTCAGCATGAGCCAGCGCGTAGCGGTATTAAAAGGCGGCATGTCGCCGGAGCGTGAAGTGTCGCTGGTTTCTGGTAGTGCGGTCGCTGGAGCCCTACGGGAAGAAGGGTTTGAGGTGATCGAGATCGACGCCGCTCACAATATATGGGAACAGCTTCATGCCGCCGACCCTGACGTGATTTTTAATGCCTTACACGGCGAATGGGGCGAGGACGGTAAGATCCAAGGCGTTTTAGAGCATTTTGGCGCGCCCTATACTCATAGTGGCGTCATGGCATCGGCGCTCGCCATGGATAAACATCGCAGTAAGGCCGTGTTGAAAAGTGTCGGAATAACCGTGCCAGACGGAACGTTAGTCGACAGAATAAGTGCTTCAAAAGCCCACCCCTTGGAACCGCCTTATGTTGTAAAACCAAACGCACAAGGGTCCTCGGTTGGCGTTTACATCGTTGAAGAGGGCGCCAATCGCCCGCCTGGAGAAATGGCCACCAATAAAGATATGGGTGATCTGGTCTTGGCCGAAGCTTTTATCCCCGGGCGCGAGCTGACGGTTTCTGTGATGGATGGTCGAGCTTTGGTCGTGACCGAAATATTGCCGGCGGAAGGCTGGTATGATTATGCCGCTAAATATGCGGATGGGGGGTCAAAACATGTGATTCCCGCTGATATCCCTCAAGACGTCGAAGAAATTTGCAAAACCTGGGCCTTATTAGCCCATAATACGCTCGGTTGTCGCGGGGTGACCCGTTCTGATTTCAGATTTAATGATATTAATGATGACTTAAGCGATATCGTAAACAAAATCGTAATGCTTGAACTCAATACTCAACCCGGAATGACTCCGACTTCGCTTGTCCCAGAACAGGCGGCACATGTTGGAATAAGTTTTGGTCAGCTTTGCCGCTGGATTGTTGAGGATGCTACATGGCCGCGATAGGGAAATCTCGTCCTGTCACACGCGTTAGCCCGATGAAACCGGGATTGAGAGGGGCTCGTAATTGGGCCACAGCACAATTACGTGCGGCCAGTTATTCCCGCAAAGGGTTTTGGCGCCTATGTCTGTCCGTTGGATTTCTATTGTTTACGGTGATTTTTGGCGCGCTTTGGTTGGGTGGATTTTTACCCGATGCTCGGCAAGCGGCACAAAATTTCACTAAAGATCGTCTTATGGCGATGGGTTTTGTGGTTGAGCGCATTGACGTTATGGGCGAGGGGCGTCTGCGAGAATCTGATGTCAGGGCCGCTCTTGGTGTGCGCGAAGGTGATTACCTGTTCGCCATGGATATCGATGCGGCGCAAAAAAGAATAGAAGCGATCAGCTGGGTCGATCAGGCCGTTGTGCGTCGCCTATGGCCTGACCGCATCGTGATTCAAATAATAGAGCGCCAGCCCTATGCGCTTTGGCAAAATAATAACGAAATCAAACTGGTGGATTATCAGGGGCAGGTTTTGATTGATGAAGATGTCACGCAATATAGCCACCTGAAATTGATTGTTGGGCCTGAAGCCCAAACCCAGATTGTGGATATTGAGGCGATGATGCAGCCATATCCTGATGTCGCGCGTCGAGTCACAGCCTTTGTACAACGGCCGTCCGGGCGTTGGGATTTACATCTTGATAAAGGTCAAACCGTGATCCAACTACCAGTGGAGCATCCAGGGAAAGCCTTGAGGATATTGTCGGAACTTCATGATAATAAACGCATTTTAGACCGTGAGTTATCTGTCTTGGATATGCGTCTGCCGGACCGGATTACCTTGTCTCCGTCCAAGCCCGAGCGAGCCTGATCTTCTATGATTAAACGGCTCTCTCCTCGAAAACCCGAAACGGTTGCAGTCCTTGATATAGGATCTAACAAAGTCGTTTGTCTGATAGGTCAGGCTGAGCCGAATTTTGGCGTTCGGTTAATCGGTAGTGGGTTCGGCGTCAGCGCGGGTATCAAGGCTGGCGCTGTGGTCGACATGCATCAGGTCGAACATGGTGTGCGCTCAGCCGTGGAAAAGGCTGAACGGGCAGCAGGCGTGGCGGTTCAATCTGTCGTCGTTAATGTCGGCACAAGGTCTCTTCGATCACAACACCTCAATGTGCAGACGGAATTTGCCAGTGGAGAAGTTGCAGATCGTGACTTGAAACGAGTTTTGAATTCATCATTAGCCGAGTTGGCGCAACCGGATCATGTGATCCTGCACGCGATTCCAATGAGTTGGAGTGTCGATGACGCGCAGGACATTAATGACCCGCGAGGAATGTTTGGATCGTCTCTAGGGGTTGATATGCATTTTGTGCTTTCGGACGTTGGACCGCTCCGAAATCTGGCGCATTGTGTCGAACGATGCCACCTCCAGATTAACTCAGTGACTGTGTCACCTTATGCGGCGGGCTTGTCCGTTTTGACAGATGATGAAAAAGACCTCGGGGCTACTGTGATTGATATGGGCGGTGGTGTAACCACGGTCGCTGTTTTTCGGGACAATACATTGGCCTATGTCGATAGTTTGCCGGTTGGGGCAAAGACCCTCACCAACGATATCGCGCGGGGATTAATGACGCCTGCAGAAGCTGCTGAGCGTATTAAAATGATTTACGGGTCTGCATTGCACGGACCGGATGATGATCGGGTTATGATCCCATGCCCGCCAATGGGGGCGCAGGATACTTTGCATAATGAGTCGCGGTCTATGCTGACAGGTATTATTCGCGCCCGGATTGAAGAGACATTTGAACTTCTAAGAGACAAGCTGCATGATGCGGGGCTAGATGCTTATGCGGGCCGCCGCGTCGTCATTACCGGGGGCGGGGCACAGCTCAATGGAATACGGGAAGTTGCCGAATATGTCTTTAATAAGAGAGTTCGAATCGGCAAGCCTCATGGCATATTGGGGTTAGATGATACCTTGTCCGGGCCTGATTTCGCAGTTGCAACCGGGCTGTTGAAGCAACAATTTATGCCGCATAACGAAGCGATCAGTGGTCCACCAGATTTATCAGGGCGAAAATATTACCAGAAACGCTATACTGGCAGTGGTTTTGGGCGGACTCTGAAGTGGTTGAAGGAAAACTTCTGATATTTTCAGGCGTTTTTAACGAAATTTACTGATTGGTTAACACCTGCTTAACCGATTCCAGTGACAGTCTTTACTAATTGCAAACCATAAATCTGAAGGCGTGTCATGGGCATTAATCTTTCTCTTCCCAAAGCAGTGGAACTGAAACCACGTATTGTTGTTATGGGTGTCGGCGGTGCCGGCGGTAATGCGGTCAATAATATGATCAAGTCCGGCCTTGAGGGTGTGGAATTTGTTGTCGCCAATACTGACGCGCAAGCTTTGGCCTTTTCTAAAGCAGACCGACGTATTCAAATGGGCGGAGGCATTACGCAGGGCCTGGGGGCTGGCATGAAGCCAGAAGTTGGTGAGCAGTCAGCTGAAGATTCCATGACCGAGATTTTGGAACATCTTGACGGTGCGCATATGCTGTTTGTCGCGGCCGGCATGGGCGGCGGTACGGGAACCGGCGCAGCACCAGTGATTGCACGGGCGGCGCGGGAACGCGGTATTCTAACGGTGGCAATCGTTACGAAACCCTTCCAGTTTGAAGGTTCACGTCGTATGGCTATTGCCGATGACGGCATTGAAAAGCTTTATGAGGCGGTGGATACCCTCATTACTATTCCAAACCAAAATCTCTTCCGGGTAGCGACCGAGCAAACGACCATGTCCGATGCTTTCGCCATGGCCGACGAAGTCTTACATTCCGGTGTAAGAGGTATCACCGATTTGATGGTTGTGCCGGGTCTGATAAATCTTGATTTTGCCGATGTCCGCACAATTATGGACGAAATGGGTAAAGCCATGATGGGGACGGGCGAAGCGACAGGTGAACGCCGCGCGATTGAGGCCGCAGAAAGCGCTATTTCCAATCCATTGCTGGATGACGTGTCCTTGAAAGGAGCTCGCGGTGTATTGATCAATATTACAGGCGGTAAAGACCTGACACTTTACGAAGTCGATGAAGCGGCTAGCTTGATCCGTGGCCAGGTCGATAGCGATGCTAATATTATTGTCGGGTCTTCTTTGGATGATGACCTGGACGGAATCGTACGAGTATCAGTCGTTGCGACGGGTGTTCAGGCAGAGACTTTATCGTCATTTAAACCCGCTTCTAAGCCGATCGTTGCGCCGCGTCCTGCACCATTAAAGGACGGGGTGAAAGAGATGGTGATTGATGAGGGCGATATTCCGCCACTTTCTGCGATAGAAGCCGAACTGCCACCAGTATATGTGCAAATGCAGGCTCCCGAACAAAGCCCTGAGCCTGAAGTGGAACTGCCAGTTCCGCCTAAGGTCGAAGCAAAGCGGGAAATACCGGTTATTGATGACTTCGAAATGGAAGCGCCTCAAATACAGGCTCCAAAATCACAAACAGTTGTCAAACGTCCCTTTGGTTTTTTTGGTAGAAAGAAGTCCATTCCAGTGTCTTCGGCCCCGCCAGAGCCGCGGAGACAAAATACAGGCGATCTGTTTGATGATGCGATTGATGAAGAAATGGAAATTCCGTCCTTCTTGAGGCGTCAAAACCGCTGATATTCAACTTGAGTTCATCTTTCTTTCAAAGCTGTTAGAAACCGAAACATTCAGTAACAGGGCTTTCTTTTGAGCCCTGTTTTTCTTATGTTAGTTGAAGGGCTAAGGAATTCGCATGAACCCAGTAAAACGACAATCGACTTTGACCTCACCGGCTGTTTGTGCCGGTATTGAATTGCATGGTGGTAACCATACGCGCATGGTTATGAAACCGGCACCTATTGGTACCGGCATCATATTTGTTCGGACCGATATTTCAGATCGCGACAATCAGATCGAGGTTTTGCCCGAAAACGTTTCTGGCGTCAAAAATTGTACGACACTTCAAAATGCAGCTGGTGTCAAAGTTTCAACGATTGAACATTTTTTAGCTGCATTATCGGCCGCCGGTATCGACAATCTGATCGTTGAAATTGATGGTCAGGAATTACCGGCTTTGGACGGAAGTTCTGAGCCATTTCTAAAGCTGATCGAACAAGTCGGAATTACATCTCAGCCCGCGCCGCGACGCTATGTCAAAGTTTTGGAAACTGTTGAAATTTCAAAAGGCGACAGTTTAGCCCGGATCGAACCTGCGGATCAGCTTATATTGGATGTCACAATTGATTTTGAAGATGAAGCTATTGGCCATCAACGCCTGGAAATTTCACCGGACGTCAGATCGTTTCGTGACCGTCTGGCCTCTGCGCGCACCTTTGCTCGGAAACACGAAGTCGCGGCTCTTTATGCTGCCGGTCTAAGTAAAGGTGGGTCCCTGGACAATGCCGTCGTTGTCGACGGAAATAAAATCTTAAACCCAGAGGGACTACGGTTTAATGATGAATTTGTCCGCCATAAGGCATTAGATCTTTTGGGAGACTTATATCTCGGCGGTCCGATAATCGGACGCGTGACGACCGTTAAAGGCGGGCATGGAATCAATCATGATTTGCTGACGGCATTGTTTGCCAACCCGAATGCGTGGAAATTTGTCTCAATAGAGAGCGAAAGCAGAGAAACTATGTGTGATTCCGTGTCAGCCTGACCGTATTCTCACTTTTCCCTGAGTAATTTCTCGTCTACAAAGCGGCTCGTTAAAACATAAGCAAATAAGAATCATCGAGATCTTTATGGCAATAAAACCGATCAGAGCATTGACTATTGGCGCGCTTAGCCTTGCCATATTGGGCGGATGTTCCATTCTGGGTGGCAATCAAAAAGAACAGCTGGCTTATGTAGAGCGCCCTGCTGAAATAATTTATAATCAAGGTCTGGATCGTATGGACCGCGCAGATTGGGACCGTGCCATTCTGTTTTTCGAAGAGGTTGAACGTCAGCACCCATTTTCTAAATGGGCACGCAGAGCCATGCTTATGACGGCCTATGCACACTACCGATCCGCATCTTATGAAGAAGCGGTTGCAACAGCTCGGCGCTTTATCAGCCTTCATCCCGGAAATGAAAGCACGCCCTATGCCTATTATCTGACGGCTATGTCATTTTATGATCAAATTTATGACGTTGGTCGGGATCAGGCGACAACGGTTCAGGCCGAGGCCGCCTTGCAACAAGTTGTTCGGCGCTATCCGGATAGCGACTATGCGCGCGACGCACGGTTGAAACTCGAGCTGACCCATGACCACTTGGCAGGAAAAGAAATGTCCGTTGGTCGGTTTTATTTGAAGGAAAATCAGACATTGGCTGCGATTGGTCGCTTCAAAAACGTTGTTAAAAACTACGATACCACATCGCATGTCGAAGAAGCATTACACCGCCTGGTCGAATCTTATGTGACGTTAGGCATTATTGAAGAAGCTAAGTTGGTAGGATCAGTCCTGGGGTATAACTATCCGTCTAGCGAGTGGTATGCTGACAGTTATGATTTGCTCGAAAAATATGGTGTGAACCTTAACGATGAAGTTGAGGTCGAGCGCGATCGCGGGTATTGGCGGCGCTTAAGAGAGCGCTTGTTCTAATCGGTTATGCTTTCGGATATATCCATCCGGAATGTTGTACTGATTGAGGCACTTGATCTCGATCTTAAATCCGGTTTGACGGCTTTGACCGGCGAGACCGGCGCCGGAAAATCGATCATCTTAGATGCGTTGGGAATGGCCACTGGGGCCAGATCGGATAAAGGTCTGGTGCGCAAAGGGGCCAAGTCGGCGCAATGTATAGCCTGTTTTGAATTGCCTAACAGTCATCCCGCGCGGGAAATATTGACCTCTGCTGATTTGGATATGGAGGCTGATCAGAACCTCGTGCTTCGCCGAACTATTGGATCAGATGGACGCAGCAAAGCCTATATCAATGATACGCCGGTCAGCGTAAAATTTCTGAGCACACTTGGTGACACTCTTCTTGAAGTTCATGGCCAACATGATGGACGAGGATTGCTCAATCCAAATCAACACATCCATATGTTGGATGAATTTGGCGGACATATCAAAGAGATAGCGGCATGTTCTGAAGCGTTTTCAGCATTGCGATCGGCAGAGGCTCGCCTAAATGAACTTCGATTAAGTGCGGAAAAATCTGATGAAGACAGGGATTTTTTACGACACGCCATTGATGAATTAGACCGATTGGACCCTCAAGCCGACGAAGAAAATACTTTGGCTGAAACCCGTCGTTTTTTACAAGGGGCGGAAGGCGCACTTTCCGAGTTAAATGCTGCAGATGCAGCTTTGGGCGCAGACGGCGCATTTGAGCAAAGATTGTCATCCGCGCTCGCTGGTATTGAGCGTCTCAAAGATAAACTGGGTGAAAGTGAACATCCGGCTCGGGGGGCATTAGATCAGGCGGGGACTGCACTGGAAAAAGCCCTCCTTGAAACCCAGGAGGCGCGACATGCGGTTCAACTCGCGGCGCAATCATTTGATCTTAATCCGGACGAACTTGAGCGTGTCGAAGAGCGGCTATTCGCGCTTAAGGCCGCCGCCCGAAAACACGGTGTCGAAGTCTCTGCATTGATGTCCAAACGCTTGGAATTTGCTGAAGAAATTCACGCCATTGAAAATCTCGATGTCGAACTTGATCAGGCTAAGAATGAACTGAAACGATCCGCGCAGGCTTTCGATAAATCGGCAAAGGCGTTGTCGGATGCAAGACGCCGAGCCGCCGATCGCCTGGATTTGGGCGTTCATAAAGAATTGCCCGGGCTTAAAATGGAACGTGCTATTTTCCAGACAATTATTGATGATGGGCCGCCGTCATCATTAGGTGTGGACAAGGTCAGGTTTCAGGTTGCAACCAATGTTGGGACCACGCCTGGGCCTTTGGACAAAATCGCATCTGGCGGGGAGTTGGCACGGTTCTCATTGGCGATAAAAGCAGCTCTAGCGAGTGAAACGGGCCGCGTAATGATTTTTGACGAGGTAGATCAAGGGGTTGGCGGTGCGGTGGCCTCCGCCGTAGGTCAAAGATTGTCGCAATTGGCAAAAAATGGTCAGGTTTTGGTTGTGACCCATAGCCCTCAGGTTGCGGCCAGCGCCGATCATCAGTTCAGAATTTCAAAATCCAGTTCCAAAGATGCCACTCATACCCATATTCAAGCCATTACCGCGCAAGAACGAGAAGAAGAAATTGCGCGAATGCTCGCCGGAGAAACGGTAACTCAAGAGGCCCGAGCCGCGGCGCGCCAATTAATGGGAATTTCATGACTGAGGTTGAAGCGAAACAACGCTTAAAGCTGCTCTATATGGAAATTCGCGCGGCCGATGATCAATATTACAATGCGGACGCCCCGGTTCTCAGCGACGCGGAATATGATGCCTTGCGACAGGAAATGTTGGCGCTGGAGGCCGAATTTCCGCACCTCGTGACCGCCAATAGTCCATCCCAATCGGTAGGCGTTAAGCCCTCGGGCAAGTTTGGTAAAATCACTCATGCCGTGCCTATGCTGTCGCTAGACAATGCATTTACCGATGACGATGTGACCGATTTTGTGGCCCGCGTGAAGCGCTTTTTAAATCTCCCCGATGATACAGTCATCGAGTTCACATCAGAGCCTAAAATTGACGGTTTGTCTGCGGCGCTACGGTATGAAAACGGTGTTCTGGTCTCAGGCGCGACCCGTGGTGACGGACAAGTCGGAGAAGACGTGACCGCCAATCTTCGCACATTGGAGACCGTACCTAAAACCCTGAAGGGAACAGGGTGGCCGGATGTATTGGAAGTGCGCGGCGAAGTTTATATTGATCATTTGGATTTCGAGACCATGAACCAGGCCCAACAAGCGGCCGGAAAAGACGTCTACAAAAACCCTCGCAATGCGGCAGCCGGATCTTTGCGTCAGATTGATCCGAGCATAACCGCGAAACGGCCATTGAAATTATTCGCCTATGCCTGGGGCGAGTTAAGTGCGCCCATCAGTGAAACACAATTTGGCGCCATTGAACGTCTTGCGGAGTGGGGGTTTTCGACAAATCCGGAAACGCGCTTGCATAGTAATGCGGCAGATATAATCCAACACTATACCGAAATATCTGAAAAGCGCGCCAATCTGGGATATGACATTGATGGTGTGGTCTATAAGGTTAATGACCTCGAATTGCAGGAACGTCTGGGGTTTGTTTCACGCGCACCGCGCTGGGCGATTGCCCACAAATTCCCCGCCGAGAAAGCTATAACTTTACTCAAAGATATCGAAATTCAGGTCGGTCGAACCGGTGCGCTTACACCCGTTGCCAAATTAGACCCCATTACGGTAGGCGGGGTCGTTGTATCTAATGCTACGCTCCACAATGAGGATGAGATAAACCGTCTGGGCGTGAAGCCCGGTGATCGGGTTGAAATACAGCGGGCGGGTGATGTCATCCCTCAAGTCCTGCGTATTGTTGAAGACAGCGGCAACGCGCCTTTTGATTTTCCAACCCATTGCCCGGTCTGTGGTGCCGAAGCGCGCAATGATGTCGATGAGAAAACCGGGCGGATTGACGTCGTCAAACGGTGCACTAATGGTGTAAGATGTCCGGCCCAGGCGACTGAAAGCCTTATTCATTTTGTCTCGCGCCGCGCCTTTGACATTGACGGCATGGGCACAAAACAAATTGAAGGATTTTATGACAAAGGCCTGGTTTTGGAGCCGGCCGATATTTTCACGCTGGAATCTCGGAACGAGTCTATTGGGTTAGAACGTTGGGAAGGTTGGGGCGAAACAAGTGCCAGGAATCTTTTCGACGCGATAAATGCTCGTCGAAATATCGAGTTTCATCGCTTTCTTTATGGGCTGGGTATTCGCCATATCGGGCAGGGCAACGCCAATCTTTTGGCGCGGCATTATTTGTCTTGGGACAAGTTTTTCGACGCCGTTATATCCATTGGTGAGGCGGACTCTTTTGCCTGGACGGAACTAATGTCCATAGATGGCGTTGGTCCGGGGCAGGCGGGTTCAGTTCGGGATTATTTTGCAGACCCGGCTAATCGCCAACTGGTGCAAAACCTACTCGCGCAGGTCAATGTGATAGATGCTGAAGCTCCGTCCGGTGACAGCCCTGTTGCGGGGAAAACCGTTGTTTTCACCGGAAAGCTTGAGAAATTTTCGCGTGATGAGGCCAAGGCCAAAGCGCAATCGCTCGGGGCGAAGGTATCGGGTTCTGTTTCAGGTAAAACCGACTATCTGATCGCCGGTCCTGGCGCCGGATCAAAATTGAAAAAGGCTGAAAGCCTGGGCGTGAAGGTTTTGTCTGAAGATGAATGGCTGGCGTTTATCGATTAGTTGGATTTTTAACAGAAAAAACCGCTAGACCCATTTTCTGAAAAAGAAAAAGAACCGGAAATAATCGGCGCCCCTTTGCCCATATTTCCGATTCTCTATTTCTAACGCCCCAGTAACCCTGTGCTACATTAGGTTGATATTGCCGCCTTGTTATTTTTTTATCTAATTTCTTGTTAATTTCACTTACGCCTCCTAAAGTTATCGGCACAGACTGGGGCCGTAAATTGGGGGATGTAGGCACTTAGCCGCTGCATATTGGGTATGGCACCGTTTCGATGGACATTATCTTGGGAATATCTGCGTTCACAGATAAAGATCCTGTCAGACCTTGGCTTTCCAGAAGAAAAATCTCTAGCTGCGTTAGGTTTTACATCAGAGTCAAATACACCGCGCGCAACCGAACGAATATCGGCGGAACAGGCGCTCAAGGTATTTGAGGCAGCAGAACAAGAATTGGGCGATCCCAATATTGGGTTGAAAGTTGGGTATCAGTTCAGAGTATCGCAATTTGGCGATACAGGACGGATTTTCACGCAATGCGAAAATATTCGCGATGTATCCGTGAATAATGCGCGGTATCAGCCCATTGCAATTGACATGGCCAAGATTTGGTTTTCAGAAGACAAGAGCTCTGAAACCGGACATCAGGAATACGCCCACAATTACGCCCTATATGATCATGTCAGCGCTACCGATCCGAACAAGTTCAAACATTTGATTGATCTTGTTTTTGGCGCATATGGAACAGCGTTTAGATGGTTGAGCTGGGCTTCGGCCAAAGAATTGCAAGGCGTTCGTTTTCAATATGATGAGCCTCAAGACGCGTCCGTTTATCAGACGGTATTTAATTGCCCGGTTCAATTTGGCCAGCCGCACAATTCTGTGATCTTTAATGAAGATGTCGCGAATGCGCGGATCGCCACTTACGATCCGGTCAAACGCACTCAGATGATAGCCCGTCTGGATAATGTCTTGAAGCTTTCCCAAGCAGCGGAGAGTTTTTCTGAGGCGTTGTTAGCAACTATTCGACAGCAGATTTCATTGGGCCGATTAACCAAGCCATTGGTGATTGAAGCGATGGGATTGAGTAACGGAAGTTTTGCCCGTTCATTAAAGGCGGCAGGCACGTCCTATAAGGACGAAGTCAATCGGGTACGCAGGCGGATGATTGAAGACTTGTTAAATACAGATCAAACTTTCACTGAGATCGCTCAGGCAATGGGCTATAGTGACCAGGCCGCTTTTAACAAAGCCTTTGATCGACTTTATGGGATGACACCGTCGCGTTATAGGGATCAACAAGACGATAAATAGAATTTGGGGCGATCGGGTTAAGGCTGCAGGAAATGAGAGAGTTCCGGACAGCAGAAAGCCCGCGATTTTCCCCGTTCCACTTCATTGTTGCCAATGTTGCGCTCGCGGGTTCGATCTGCGGGCTCTGTCGCTAAAGGATCTTCAC
>JAHDDX010000027.1 GCA_020629135.1 Hellea sp. | reverse complement strand
TTATGAGAAAAATGATGGAAAAAGACCTGAAACATAAAAGCAAATTGCTCAGCCTGATCCTGCGTCATCAGCCGGAGAAAGCCGGCTTGGTTCTAGGTGATGGCGGCTGGGTTGAAACCAAAGCCCTGCTCGCCGGACTGGCAAAAATTGGAAAGCCCATGAACCGCGCAACCTTGGAACGCATTGTCGCTACGAATGACAAAAAGCGGTTCACTTTGTCTGAGGACGGATCACGCATTCGCGCCGCCCAAGGGCATACGATCAATATCGAGCTTGGACTGGTTCCGATCACACCGCCGGACGTACTCTATCACGGTACGGCCACACGGTTTCTGGAAGCGATACAGCGCGAAGGCCTGAACCCGATGAAGCGCGACCATGTACATTTATCAGCGGACCTGGAAACGGCCACAAAGGTCGGCATGCGTCACGGCAAAATTGTCATCCTGAAACTGGATGCGGCCGCGATGCACGCCGCCGGACAGAAGTTTTATCAGGCCGATAACGGCGTCTGGCTCACAGGGCCCGTCGACCCCAAATGGTTTGAAGTGATGAAAGGATAGAACGAAAAAATTGTCATTCCGGGGCACGAAACGAACCCGGAAGGACGTGAATAGGAGAACGAAATGGAAGATTTGAAAGAACACGAAACAGAATTTGGCTATAATGTCATGGCGGCTGAGGGCGCGGCCCCGGTCAAAATGTGGACGCGCGGCGTCCCGGTTGAAGACGGGGCCCGTCGGCAATTAATGAAGGCGGCACAAATGCCGTTTATCTTTAAGCATGTCGCGGTCATGCCTGATGTTCATATCGGGATCGGCGCAACCGTCGGATCCGTTATTCCAACTAAAAACGCGATCATCCCGGCCGCGGTCGGGGTTGATATCGGGTGCGGAATGATGGCCTGCCGGACATCGCTGACCGCCGAAGACCTGCCGGATAGCCTTGGGCATTTCCGTTCAGCCATTGAACGGGCGGTCCCGCATGGGCGCTCATCCGGGCGTCGGCGTGATAAGGGCTCATGGCATCAGGCCCCGAAAACATCCGAAGCGGCCTGGGCGAAGCTCGTCGACCGTTTTGATGTGATTACGGACAAGCATAAAATCATCCGCAATTCCAATAATCTCAATCATATGGGGACATTGGGAACCGGGAACCACTTCATCGAGATCTGTCTGGATCAAGATGACCGTGTCTGGTTCATGCTCCACTCTGGTTCTCGGGGTGTCGGGAACCGTATTGGCCGTTACTTTATTGAACTGGCCAAAAAAGATATGGAAAAATGGTTTATCAATATTCCGGACAAAGATCTGGCCTATTTCCCGGAAGGGACAGACCATTTCGACGATTATGTCGAAGCGGTTGAATGGGCGCAGGACTTTGCCTTTAATAACCGGGCAGTGATGATGCAAAACGTCATCTCGGCCATCCGGCATATTATGCCAAAGCCGTTTAAGGCCGAGGTCGAAGCCGTGAATTGTCACCATAATTATGTCGCCCGCGAAAACCATTTCGGGGAAGACATCCTGGTGACACGTAAAGGCGCCGTCCGGGCGCGCAAAGGCGATATGGGAATTATTCCAGGTTCCATGGGAACACGGTCCTATATCGTGCGCGGTCTGGGGAATGTGGATAGCTTTTGTTCCTGCTCTCACGGGGCGGGACGGGTGATGTCACGGACCGAGGCGAAAAAGCGGGTCTCTCTGGAAGAGCATCTCGACGCGGTTAAAGATGTCGAATGCCGGAAAGATGCGGCCGTGATTGATGAAACCCCGGCGGCCTATAAGCCGATCGATGCGGTTATGGACGCGCAAAAAGACCTGGTCGAAGTGGTCCATACCCTCCGTCAGGTGGTTTGTGTGAAAGGCTGACGCCCTCGGGCGTTGGTCTACTTTTGATTGGATCATTACGTTGTAGCTTACATATACCGAAAATTACTGTTTCGACGCACGAATGCCGATAGCAAGATTATGAATATTATTACCCATTTAGACCGCCGTATTATTGAAATACCTGAATTTCTGGACGAGGACACTTGCCAGGAAGTTATCACGCGTGCAGAGAGTGAAGGCTTTGAACGTGCCAAAATTACAACCAGCTCCGGGCAGGTTGAAATGCTTGACATTCGAGATAACTACAGGGTGTTTATAAAGGATTTTGAACTAGCAAAATTCTTATTTGACCGAATTCCAATCGATCATATCTCGCCGTTTGGTGTTACCCGCGCAATCGGTTTGAACGAATTGTTTCGATTTTACCGCTATGACCCCGGACAGCAGTTTGATTGGCACCAAGACGGATACTACCAGTCGCCTGAAGGGAACCGTAGCCGGTTCACATTTATGATCTATTTGAACGATCAATTCTCGGGCGGGGGCACAAGTTTCGCCGACTGGAACAACACAACGGAGTTTGAAGATTTCGATATAAAGCCGGAAACCGGAAAAGCTTTACTATTTTACCACCCGATTGGACATCGTGGTGATCCTGTAATTGACGGGCGGAAATACGTTCTTCGAACGGATGTGATGTTTGAAATGAACCCAAGCTCACAATATTTCGATTAGCCCTCCGATAAATAAATTTACAGACAATTGATTGTGGACACTACGATAAAAAAATGACCGAACGTGAAATCATAATTGACGGCTCAGAAGGCGAAGGCGGCGGACAGGTTATCCGGACCTCGCTTTCCCTGTCGGCCATTACCGGTAAGCCGCTGCGTATTGAAAATGTGCGCGGCAAGCGTAAAAAGCCGGGCCTATTCCGACAGCATTTGACCGCCCTGCGCGCAGCCGCAGAAATCTGCGACGCCGAAGTAAGTGGTGACAGCCTAAAATCATCAGAGTTTTCATTTTGTCCCGGTCAGATCAAGGCCGGAGACTATGACTTTGCCATAGGCTCCGCCGGGGCGACGACTTTGGTCGCGCAAACTACCCTGCCGATTCTGTCCTTTGCGGACGGACCGTCAACGGTCACCATTTCCGGCGGTACCCATAATATCTGGGCGCCGACATTTGATTATCTGGATCAGGCCTTCCTGCCGCAATTTCGCAAAATGGGCGGACGGGCGAAGGCCGAAATCGAAGCTTACGGCTTTAATCCCGCGGGCGGCGGGCGAATTCGGCTCGACATTGATCCGGTAACAACGCCGGAGCGGTTAGAGCTGAACTCACGCGGCGATAAACGAGCCGAACAGGTCACGGCGCTTGTCGCAAACCTCAAAGACAGTATTGGCAAGCGCGAAGTTAAGACCCTTTTGCGCGGCCTGAACCTGCACCCGGAACAGGGTGAAGTGATCTCGGTTGAGAGCGCCGGACCCGGCAATTGTGTAACCCTTGCCCTGCCCTTTGAGCATGTAACCGAGTTAATCATCGGCATAGGTCAGCACGGCGTGCGCGCCGAAAGCCTGGCCAAACATATGGTCAAAGAGGCGCAAGGATTTTTGAAAACCGAAGCCGCTGTTGGCCCACATCTGGCCGATCAGCTCATATTACCTATGGCGCTTTTGGCTGGTGGAGAGTTCACAACAAATGAAATCACGCAGCATACCCGCACCAATATCGAGATCATTCAGCGTTTTCTGGATGTCGAGATCACGCTCGAGCAAACGGACCGAAAATGCTGGCGTATCACCGTCATACCCACCAATCGCCCCTAACACGAGAGGTGATTTCCGACCTCCCCTGACAGGGTAAAACTGCGGTTTTTCATAGCCTCCCGGGGGAGAGAGCTGGCATTCAAATTGCATTCAACTTACAAACGTTAAGGTTTTGTTTACACTTTGAACTCTGGGGAGTTTCCTATGAAATCCATTATCACAGGCTTGGCCATTGTGGCCGCCAGCACAGCATTTGCCGCGCCGGCTTCGGCCCAATTTGGCGGTGGCCTTGACGGAGACGGCCTCCTCGGCGCAGCCATTGGCGCGGGTATTGGCGGCGTGATCGGCTCAAATCTCGCGGCCGGGGACGTCCAGCAAGAAGGCACAGCCTTGGGCGCAGTGCTTGGCGGCGTGGCCGGATACGCCATTGCCAGCGGCGGCAATGATCGCGGTTACCGGGGACATTCCTATGGCGGACCGGGCTATTACGGCGGATCATACGGTCATCCGGGCGGCAATTATTATGGCGGCAGCCGATATGGTAATTACCCAAGCGGTTATTCGCGCTACGGCCAAAGTAGCCGTTACGGCAATCAGTATCACTACCAATATCAGTATAATCACGGCTACCAAGGCGGTTATCAGGGCGGCTATGTAATGGCGCCTCCGGCCATGCCTGCCCCGCAATATATTCATAGCGGACAATATGTGAGCTCTATTCATCCGGGTCCTGTGCACACTTATTACCATGTGACCCAGCCACAGGTCACCGTGCAGCCCGTGCAATATCAACAGATCCAGGTTCAGCAGGACTATGGTTTCTCGACCTCGTCCTGCTCCCTTGCCGGCGGTTCGTCTTCGACGCAGATTTCAGGCGGATGGTCCGATGGCGCGATCCCAACCGGTGAAGTGCTTTGTTATTCCGGCAGCTCGGCGCGTTACGATCATATGGGTCGCCGGATCAATTAATCAGATCAGGGGCGCATTGAACTCCGACTGGCGGTCTTAGGGCCGCCTTTTTTCATGTGTAACACGTCTTTGCCATTAATCCTTTATTAAGGCATAATGCTTGCACGCAACACGTGGAGCGTGCGGCGCCGGGACGGCCGCGTAATTTTTGTGGAGACTTACTTATGAAAGCCAAACTTGCTTTTACTCTCGCGGCGATGACGTCAATTGCGGTTCTGCCCGCAACCGCCAATGCCCATCAAAACGGCTATGCCCATTCTCATCAAAGCAATGGTGATGATCAACTCGTCGGCGCCGCGATCGGCGCGATTGCCGGCGGCGTGATCGGATCACAGGTCGCGGCCCCTGGCGCGCGGACCGAAGGCTCTGTCCTTGGCGCGGTGATCGGCGGCGTGGCCGGCGCAGCCATCGCCGATGGCGGCAGCAATAATCGCTATCACAATGGATATTATGGCGGCCACAATAATGGTTATTACAATTCCGGTTATTATAATCAGCCCTATGGCCAGAGCTATTACCGGCAAAGTTATCCGAGCGGTTATTCCAATTACGGACATTACCGTCGGGTGCATACGCCAGCCGTGACTTACGGCCATCCGTCCTATGGACATTCCTATTACAGCCGCGGCTATAGCCAGCCGGGTGTCAGTGTCACAATTTCAAGTGGCTATCCAAGCTATTACGGCGGACATAACACCTATTATGGCGGTCAGAATCACCACTACCGCCCGCGCTATACGCCGCATTATCATCAGCCCTATAAGCGCAAACATAAACGCCGACACTATTACCGGACCGGTTACTAAGGACTTTCAAAGGGCCCCGGCGGGGCCTTTTTTATTGCCTTAGTGTCATCCCGGCCGAACGCAGTGCGGAGCCGGGATGACAGCATTTTTGGTGTTAGGTCTTTGTTGCCCGCAGGAGGTATTCGGTATTCCCAGACCCACCTTTGATCGGTGAAAAGGTCGTCCCGTGAACGGTCCAGCCCACCATTTCAAGCCATGAAACAACATCCGCTAGGGCTGCCTCTGACAAAGTATCAGATTTCACAATGCCGCCTTTACCGATCCCAGCGCGGCCGACTTCAAATTGCGGTTTGAAGAGCGTCACAAGTTCAGCGCCGGGTTGCGCGATCTGTAGCGGCACCGCGAGCACTTTGGACAGGCTTATAAAACTGGCATCGCAAACGATCAGATCCGGCACCGGATCAAACATATCCGTCGTCAGTTTCCGGGCGTCCTGATTTTCCATGGACATGACACGGTCATCCGAGCGTAGACGCGCATGAAGTTGATCAGTCCCAACATCCACCGCGTAAACTTTAGCCGCGCCGCGGGACAACAACACATCCGTAAATCCACCGGTCGATGACCCGACATCCAGACAGACCCGACCTGTCGGGTCGACGTTAAAATGATCCAGCGCATGGACGAGTTTAAGCCCCCCGCGCGAAACCCAGGGATGCTCCGCTTCGGCCTCGACGGTACTCTCACCGGTTATTTTTTCAGAAGGTTTTTTGAGGGTCCGACCGTCAACTTTGACTTTACCCGCTTTGATCGCCGCCGCAGCGCGCGCCCGGCTTTCAAAATATCCGTGTTCGACGAGGAAACTGTCGGCGCGGGTCACTGTCGCGTTTAGGCCAGCGCGCTGTGATGGGCGAAGTCTCGGCCAATGACTTTGAAGACCTCTTCGACGATGGCGTCTGCATCGAGCAAAGCCTGCTTATACATATTTTCAGGCGTATCCTGATCAATAAACAGGTCGGGTAAGGTCATTGTTCGGATTTTTAATCCGTGGTCCAGACGTCCGGCCTTGGCCAGTTCCTGCAGGACAAAACCGCCAAATCCACCAATCGAGCCTTCTTCAAGGGTGATCAAGACTTCGTGCTCATCGGCGAGACGCTTAATCAGGTCCATATCGAGCGGTTTGGCAAATCGGGCATCGGCCACGGTGGCGGATAAACCCAGCGTATCGAGCGTTTCTGCGGCCTTGAGCGCCTCAGCCAGTCTTGTACCATAGCTCAGAAGGGCCACGCGGGAGCCTTCTTTGATGATCCGGCCTTTACCGATCTCAAGAGGCTGCGGGTCCGCCGGAATTTCAATACCCGTGGCTTCACCCCGGGCATAGCGAAACGCCGTGGGGCCGTCATCTCGGGCCACAGCGGTGGCGACCATACGGGCCAGGTCCGCTTCATCTGCAGCGGCCATCAGGACGAAATTTGGAAGACATCCCAGATAGGCAATGTCAAAGGCCCCGGCGTGAGTCGGGCCGTCTGCGCCGACGAGACCGGCCCGGTCCATGGCAAAACGTACGGGCAGGTTCTGGATCGCCACATCGTGCACGACCTGGTCATAGCCACGTTGCAGGAAGGTCGAATAGATCGCGGCAAAAGGCTTATAGCCATCTGCGGCCATTCCGGCCGCAAAGGTCACGGCGTGTTGCTCGGCGATGCCCACATCAAAAGTGCGCTCAGGAAATTCCTGTTCAAACAGGTTCAACCCGGTTCCGCTCGGCATGGCCGCCGTGATGGCAACGATTTTGTCGTCTTTGCGCGCTTCATGGATCAGGCTGTCGGCAAAGACGCGGGTATAAGACGGCGCATTTGCAATGGATTTGCTCTGCTCACCGGTCACCACATTAAATTTTGATACGCCGTGATATTTGTCTGCGGAATTTTCCGCCGGGGCGTAGCCTTTGCCTTTTTGCGTCACGACATGGACCAGAACCGGGCCGTTTTTCATGTTTTTGACGTTTTCCAAAACCGGCAGCAAATGATCCAGATCATGTCCGTCAACCGGCCCGACATAATAAAAACCGAGCTCTTCAAACCAGGTGCCGCCTGTGACCATGCCGCGGCTATATTCTTCAGCCTTTTTGGCGGTTTCCTTGACCGGACGCGGCGCGTCCTTGACCATGCTTTTGGCGAAGCCGCGCAGCGCCTGATAGCCCTGTGAAGAGACCATCTTCGCCAGAAGCGCGCTCATGGCCCCGACCGGCGGTGCGATGGACATATCATTATCGTTCAGAATGACGATCATTTTGGAGTCACTGGCTCCGGCATTGTTCATGGCTTCATAGGCCATCCCCGCCGTCATCGCTCCGTCGCCGATCACGCTGATGATGTGGTTGTCCCGGCCGTCAAGGTCACGCGCCGTGGCAAAGCCCATACCGGCAGAAATCGATGTCGACGAGTGCGCCGCGCCAAATGGATCGTATTCGCTCTCGGCCCGCTTGGTAAAGCCGGACAGTCCCCCACCCTTGCGCAGGGTTCGGATACGGTCGCGACGCCCGGTCAGGACTTTGTGCGGATAGCATTGATGACCCACATCCCAGATCAGCTTGTCATCGGGCGTGTTAAAGACGTGATGAATGGCCACGGTCAGTTCGACCACGCCAAGCCCAGCGCCCAAATGCCCGCCTGTAACGGACACGGCATTGATCACTTCGGCGCGAACTTCATCGGCCAGCTGCTTGAGCTGGTCGCGTGAAAATTCCCGCATATCGGCCGGTAATTTCACCTGATCTAGTAAAGGCGTATCCACCATGGTCATCTCTTATTGCGTCGGCGCGCTAATTGCGGCGCTCTAGCACAAAATCAACTGTTTCCAACAGAATATTGGCACGTTTACCAAAGCCTTCAAGGCGACTTTTTGCCCTTATTCCAAGTTTTCGGGCTTTTTCTTTCGCGCCTTCAAGGCCCAATATTGACACAAAGGTGGCTTTTCCGAGGTTTTCGTCCTTTCGGGTGGCCTTTCCCATCAGATCCGCGTCGCCTTCGACGTCCAGAATGTCGTCTGTAATTTGAAACATCAGACCCAAATCGCGGGCATAGGCGGCGAGATTTTCTCGCTGATCCGGCACCGCGTGGCCCAATAGGGCACCAGCTTCGACCGCATAAGAAATCAGAGCACCGGTCTTCAAGGCCTGCAGCTCAGTGATCAAGGCTTCGTCCCGGGAATGCTCTTCGACACTGATATCAATGACCTGCCCGCCAATCATGCCCAGGGTTCCCGAGGCTTTGGCCAGGCCCGAGATCAGTTTTATTTTGATCTCATCCTCCGCATCCATACTGCCCAGGATCTCAAAGGCCTGGGTCAGGAGCGCGTCACCGGCAAGTACCGCCAGGGCCTCATTAAACGCTTTGTGGACGGTGGGCTTGCCGCGGCGCAGATCGTCATCATCCATACAGGGCAGATCATCATGCACCAAAGAATAGACATGTACACATTCCAAGGCGCAGGCGGCCTGCCAGTCCTCGGGACGCAAATCCCTGAACAGCCGAACAGACTCTAAGAGCAAAAATGGACGCAGACGCTTGCCCCCGCCCAGCGCGGCATAACGCATAGCGTCTTGAACTTTGGCCTGACCTCCGCGCGCAGGCGGCAGGACCCGGTCCAGTTCAGTTTCGATCTGTGCCTGACATGTACTCAGCGCGGATTTGAAAGTCCGGGACATGGGTCTATTCAGTGTCGAAGGGTTCCGTATCCGCTTCGCCGTTTGATTTGAGGACGATTTTTTCAACCTTGAGCTGGGCCGCTTTCAATTTGCCTTCGCAATGGGCTTTTAACGCCGCACCGCGCTGGTAAATCGTGATGCTTTCTTCCAGAGGCGCATCGCCCCGCTCGAGCTTTTCGACGATGGATTCCAGCTCTTTCAAGGCGTCTTCAAAACTCATTTTTTCAATGGCTGTATCGGCCATGGTTCACCTCATCTATTCTTGTGTGGGTCGGACGAACCGACGGCGGCTCCAATGCAGATCGCCATTTTGTTTCACACATTTCCATCCCTGTTTTTTCAGAGATCCTTTGAGCATGCGATTAAACCATCCATGCGCTGCAACAAAGACTAATTTTCCGCCCGCGGCTTCTTGAGCCAGAATTTCTGCCATTTCATTGGCCCGTTGGCGCGCCTCACTATGGGTTTCCATGCCATCAGACCATCCGAAATACCAGAACACACGGGAATACGTCCCCCAGGTTTTTGGCCTGAATTTGAGCGGGCCCAAATGCGGGGGCGGCAATGCCGCTTCAACCAGACGATTATCTGTGCGGTCGGGTGGAGCGCCTCGGGCTAACTCTGCCGACTCAACCGCGCGCTTTAGAGGGCTCGATAAGACAATATCAGCTTCGGCCGCGTCTTTTTTAACTTTGGCCGGGATTTTTTGATCCGGTGCCAATCCGCCAGCATCATATTGTTTCCACCATTCGCGATAGCCACGCCAGTCCAAGCGCACGCGCCGAGACAATGCCGGCTTACCGTGCCGGATTATGACAATCTGATCTGTCGACATAGGGCGCTATTGAGCGCAAAATTAGAGTGAAGTCCAGCTTTTTAGAGCGGTTTCATAAAACGAATTGGCGGACAGTAAAGGCCCTCTTCCTTGTCGCAACGCTTAAAAGAAAACATCATCAAATCAGCCCGACCTATCAAATATTCAAGCGGCACCAGCCCCGGCCCGGATGTTGCCCGGCTGTCAATGGAATTGTCTCGATTATCACCCATGAAAAACACGGTCCCTTCAGGCACGATAAACGGCCCCACATTATCCAGCGGCCCCTGATCCGTTTGCTCATAAATAATATGAGGATCTTTTTCTCCCGGCCATTGCTCTTTATAGGCTCGCACCTTGACCACACGCCCTAAATGTTCGCGGTATAGAAAGGTGTCTTGAAGATCACGCTTAATCAGTTCTCCGTTCAAATAAAATTGTCCTTTGCGCACCGAAATCTCATCGCCAGGTAATCCAATTACCCGTTTTATCATGACAAGCTCAGAACGTGGATTTCGAAACACAGCAACGTCGCCGCGATTAGGAACTTTGGAGAAAAATTTCCCGTCCCCCAAAAATGGAAGTTTATGCAGATTTAACGGAATAGAATGCTTGGAGTATCCATAGGCAAATTTTGAGACATAAAGATGATCACCGACTTCCAGCGTTGGCTGCATACTCTCGCTGGGGATCTTAAAATGTCCAAAGATTGTCGTGTAAAAAACAAGCAAAAACAGCAAAAGGCCAGAAAAGAATTTGGCCTCTGATTTTACAATTTTATGCCAATCACGCTTTTTTTCGGTTTTTTCAACCGTTTCAGCAGTCTCGGGCGATTCTGATTGAGTCTCTGTCATACGTCCTATTGTCCTTTGCGCGCTGTTTAATCAAGGGAATGCCGCACGCCAAGAGATTAAATTTCACCAAGCTGTGTGTGGTTTTTTGCGCATTGAAGGCTTAAGAACTCCCTATGCTTCGTCAATCAATCATAATTTCGGCCGCAATCCTGCTTTCAGCTTGCTATACAGCTCCTGACCTTGCGCCATCGCCGCAATTAGACGGCAATTACGTCCTTGATCCAGAACATACCAGCGTGATTTGGTCAGTTAGTCATGTCGGACTGTCAAATTATTCAGCCCGGTTTGACAAAGTAACTGGCACTTTAAACTTCGACGGAAACATGCCTGAACGCAGTCAGATAGATATTTACGTCGAAGCCGCCAGCGTAAGCACCGGATTGCCGGATTTCGATAAAACCATTGCTTTTGACAAAGGGTATTTCGACGCAAAAGAACATCCGATTATCCGTTATCGTTCTACAAATATCGTGATGCTGGATGATCAATCCGGCCAAGTTACAGGTGACCTGACATTTCGCGGACAAACCCATCCGGTTACTTTGGATGTCACTTTTAACGGCGCAGGAAAATCATTCGGACATAAGGGCGAAACGCTCGGATTTTCCGCCACCGCTTCACTCAACCGCTCAGATTGGGGCTTAACAAAGCTCAAAAATTTCGGCATTGGCGAAACCGTAACATTAAAAATCGAAACTGAGTTCAACGAAGCGCAAAACTAATGCCTGCTGACATCCTAAAATCCGGGCCGGACTCCTATAGGAAGGCCGTCAAAATTTTGCAGGCGGGCGGATTGGTCGCCCTGCCGACAGAGACTGTCTACGGTTTGGCGGCGCTCGCAACCGATGATGAGGCTGTCAAAAAAGTATATGCCGCCAAAGGCCGACCCGCACTCAATCCGCTTATCGTCCATATTTTTGAACCTGAAATGGCGGACAGATACGGAATGCCGCCCAACAAAACTTTGTTCAAACGCCTTTCACACAATTTTTGGCCTGGACCACTCACGCTGGTTTTGAACCAGCAAAATGACATTGATATCAGCAAAACCGCTTTGGCCGGGCTGAGCACCATAGCGTTACGTTGTCCAAAGGTTGAATGGACCAGCGAGTTCACTAAACTTGGCTTTGCGGGCCCTTTGGTTATGCCCAGTGCCAATCGATCAGGTCATGTCAGCCCGACAACGGCGCAACATGTATTTGATGATCTTGGCGATGTTGTTGATCTGATCATTGACGGCGGCCCCTGTCCCGGCGGCATTGAATCCACCGTCCTTCGCATTTATTCTGATCACGCCAAACTTCTACGACCCGGGTCTACGCCGACAACAGATTTTGTTCCCTTTATTTCAGATTTGCGATTGCCTGAGCAATCGGCGGCGCCCTCCGCGCCGGGCATGCTCAAAAGTCATTACGCCCCTAAAGCCGCCGTTCGCTTGAATGCAACAGAAAAGCGCCCGGGCGAAGCCTATCTGGCCTTTGGACCCACTGAAATTGTTGCCGATATGAATTTGTCGGAAACCGGAAATTTATCTGAAGCCGCGCAAAATCTCTATGCCTGCCTAAGAGCCTTGGACAAAGTTAAAACCATAGCGATCGCTCCTATCCCGCAAGAAGGCTTGGGTGAGGCGATTAATGATCGCTTGCAACGGGCCGCTGCAGACCGCTAGATAATTCTATGACGGATAACATCGCAAAACTGAAGGAACATCTGCCCCGTCAATGCTGGACGGATGATCCGGATATCATTGCGCCTTGGCTGGTCGAATGGCGGGATAAATATCAAGGTCAAACGCCAATCATGTTAATGCCCGGCTCAACTGAAGATGTCGTCCAATGTGTCAATTTATGCCGGGAAAACGAGCTAAAAATTGTGCCGCAAGGGGGCAATACAGGCCTCGTTGGAGGCCAAATTCCGCAGGGCGAAGTCTTATTATCTACAAGGCGTTTAAACAAAATCCGGGACATAAATCCCGTCACCAATGCACTCGTCGTGGAGTCAGGGGCCACCTTACAATCGGTCCAAGACTCGGCGGAAAGTGTGAACCGAAAATTTCCACTTTCATTGGCCTCAGAAGGCAGTTGCACTATAGGCGGCAATTTATCCACCAATGCGGGCGGCGTTCATGTGTTAAAATATGGCACCACCAAAGATCTGGTTTTCGGGGTTGAGGCGGTTTTGGCAAATGGCGATGTTTATAACGGTCTGACCAGCCTCAGAAAAGACAATACCGGATATGACTTATCGCGCCTGTTCCTGGGCGCCGAAGGCACATTGGGCATCATCACAGCAGCGAGTCTAAAACTCTCCCCCAGGCCCGGACATATCCAACGGGTCATGGTAGGCCTTCGATCTGTTGCTGACGCTTTGAAATTATTAGATCACTGCCGGTCTGGCGATAGCCTCGCCATGTTTGAAGTCATCCCGAAAATCGGACTGGATCTGGTTACAACATATATTCCCGGCCAATCAAATCCGTTTGTGCAGGACCATGCCTGGTATGTGTTGATGGATTGGGAGGTTGAAACCGAAGCTGAGGGACAATCGCTGGCGGAGACAAAATTAGCCGACGCATTGGATCGGAGTTTGATTGAGGATGCCGTTATTGCTCAAAATGGGACGCAGGCCGCTGAACTTTTAGCATTACGCGAACATATGTCGGCAGCTCAAAAGCATAGTGGCGGCTCGGTCAAACTGGACATAACCATACCGCTTGATCTCATTCCTAATTTTTTTGACATCGCCGACACTGCCGTACTGAAAATTGTCCCGAATTGCCGACCTGTCGGTTTCGGTCATTTGGGAGATGGCAATATTCATTACAATATCGCCCAGCCAATCGGCGCGGATAAGGCCGAATTTCTCTCTCGCTGGAAAGATTTGAGCGATTGTGTCTTTGACATTGTCGACAATCTCGGTGGGTCGATTTCTGCAGAACATGGCATTGGAATTATGAAACGGGAGGATCTGGCCAATCGCGCTGATCCAGTGAAAATGGCCTTACTCCGTCAAATCAAATCCGCCTTGGACCCAACCAATTTGATGAATCCACGGGTTATGATATAAGGTTTTGCGGAGACCCATATGACTGAAAATTCTTCCAATTTAAAACGCTTTGAAAGCTTTGACGCTTTTTATCCATATTATCTGTCCGAACATGCCGATCCGAGGTGCCGCGCGCTCCATTATATAGGCACGACGTTTACATTCCCGATCTTATTAGCGGGAATTTTCCTCAATCCCTGGATATTGCTCGCTTTGCCATTTGTCGGTTATGGGTTTGCCTGGGTAGCCCATTTCTTTGTCGAAAAGAACCGACCTGCTACATTTACTTATCCGCTCTGGTCTTTGATCGGCGATTATAAAATGTATTTCAGCTGGTTGAGTGGTCGATTACCTGCCCAGCTCAAGGCCGCCGGCATCAAGTAAAATAAACTAAATTTTACGTCCTCCACAATTCGGTCACATTCCTAGTCCATGATCTAGATCACGGAGGGACCCATCTATGTTGGCTAGGCTAACATTAAGATTTTATTTGCTTTTTCTATTAGCACTGCTAAAAAGTAAAATCATAAAGGGTGGGATCTCGTGAAGAAAAACCGAATGACGAAATGGATTATGGGCGGAATTCTTTTGGCCCTATGCACCTTGGCGCCAGCCCAAGCCAATGGTCAGTCTATGGAGTCACACGCGCCTCTCACATCTGTGATCTTCAAATAATCAATTTCCTTTGACATCGTCCCCTCTTACTCCTAGCTAAGACGTCTACCCACGCATACAGATCGGAATTCCCCGGTCGATGTTAGGAGGAGATGATTATGTTGACCTTACTTTCCCCTGCGAAAAAAATGAATATGGATCCGGCCTCTACGGGCCTGTCCGCTACCCAACCTGAAATGCAATCCGACATTCGAGAGCTGGCCAAAGTGGCCAAAACTCAGTCTGCAAATGACCTTAAAAAGCTGATGCATATCAGTGACAAGCTGGCCGAGCTGAACGCAGAACGGTTCAAGACCTTTAACCTTGACGGGCAGAGCAATTCTTCAAAACCGGCAGGGCTCGCCTTTGACGGAGACGTCTATTGGGGGCTTGAAGCCAAATCCTTATCTGATGACGATCTTGTTTATGCACAGGATCATGTTCGAATTCTCTCAGGATTATATGGCGTTTTACGTCCGCTTGATGCAATTCAGCCCTATCGCCTCGAAATGGGGACGAAACTCGCGACCAAACGTGGTAAGTCCCTATACGATTTTTGGGGTACTTCAATAGCCCAGACTTTGAACGATCATATGCACGACCATGATGACGGTACCATTATGAACCTGGCCAGCAATGAGTATTTCAAAGCGGTTGATCAAAAGACACTGGGCCGCAAGATTATCACGGCCAAGTTCTTAAACGTCAAAGACGGCAAAGCTCGCAATCTGATGTATTACGCCAAATTTGGCCGCGGATTAATGACCCGCTGGATTGTGCAAAACCGTGTTGATCGCGCCGACGGACTGAAAGACTTTAATCTTGATGGTTATAAAATTGACTTGAAACAATCGACCGATGACCATTTAGTTTTTTCCCGGAAACAACCCCCACCTAAAAAGTAGCCATATGTATACAATCCAGCTCACTGAAAGCTTCTTCCCGGCTCAAACCGATACAGTATTTGAGCCCAAAACCATGGCGGAGGCTTTGCGGGAGCGCGCGGAGAAGACTCCTGAATTAGTCGGTTTACAGGAAGTCTCTGCTGACGGAGCTTTTTTGCGCAGCTGGACCTTTGCGGAACTGTTAGCAGACTGTGAAAAACTTGGTCGCGCTTTGGCGTCCCGCCACAACAGAGGTGCGCGGATCGCCGTTTTTGCCCACAATATTCCAGAGTGGGTATTGTTGGAACTTGGCAGCGCCATGGCTGGGTTGGTTCTGGTCACGGTCAATCCATCCTACCAGCAAAGAGAGCTTGAATATGTGCTGGAACAATCCGGCGCCGAAGCCATTTATTTTGTAAAGAACGTTCGTGGAAATCCATTGGGTCAAATCGTTGAGAATGCCTGTGCGGGAAATACAAATATTGCGCACAAAATTCTCCTTGATGATCCCGAGGCCCTGTTTGACGGGCATAATAAAGGTTCTCTAAGAGACACGGTTCCAGACGATATTGTCCAAATTCAATATACATCGGGCACAACCGGATTTCCCAAAGGCGCGCTATTACATCAAAAAGGATTAGTTCAAAATTCGATCGACTGCCTGTCTCGGGCGGAACTGCGCGAAGGTGACTTATTTATCAATATGATGCCTTTGTTTCACACCACCGGTTGTTCAGTCATGGTCAATGGCGGCATTCAAATTGGTGCGACCATGCTTTTACCCCCGGCCTTTGATCCCTTTCTCGCTTGTAAGCTTATTGAACGGGAAAAGGTTCAATATGTGCTCGGGGTCGCGACTATGTTGGTTGCTATTTTTGAAGTCGCCCAAAAGGATGATTACGATTTGACCTCTGTTCGCAGTGTTTTGTCAGGCGGCGCAATGGTCCCACCGGAACTGGTAAAGCTATCGGAGAAAATTTTCGGCGTGCCGGTCAAAATCATTTACGGTCAAACCGAAGCCTCGCCGGTTGTGACCCAGGTCTGGGGTACTGAAACTATGGAAGACCTGACCCAAACTATAGGACAGCCCCTGCCCCATATGGATGTCTCTATTCGAAACCCGCAAACAGGTGAATATTGCGCCTTGAATGAACAGGGCGAAATTTGTGCCCGGGGCTATATGGTGATGGATGGGTATAACGATAATCCAAAGGCCACGGCCGAGACCATTGATAAGGACGGTTGGTTGCGGACCGGAGATTTGGGCACCATGGATAGTCGCGGCTACCTAAAAATTACCGGCCGGGTTAAAGAAATGATTATTCGCGGCGGCGAAAATATTTTTCCGGTTGAAATTGAAAATGCTTTACTTGAGCATCAAGACATTGCCGAAATTGCGGTCGTCGGCATTCCAGATGAAAAATGGGGCGAACAGATTGCCTGTTTCATGCGCAGCAATACCGGCAATCAACCGGATGACGCATCTCTAAAATCTTTTATTCGCGAACGCATTTCGCCGCAAAAGACGCCGGCATTCTGGATTTGGATAGATGAGTGGCCGCTGACCGGGTCAGGAAAAATTCAAAAATTTGCGCTGCGCGATCAATTTGTCGACGGAAAATTCAACTGACCTTCTTGATCAAATCGGGCCCTTCGGATCGCCCTGAATTTACCGTTTTGGAAACCTCGTAATACTCCAGATCATCTCCTGACTTCATTTGGGCCAAGATGGCGTCAGGTTTTTCCTCCCAGTCGAGCCATTGATCCCACAAATGCTCGGGCAAACGTACCGGCATACGATGATGCAAATGCTTGATGGGGCCTGTCGCGGATGTGGTCAAAATCGTGGCCGAAATAAGCGTGATCCCCTCATCAACCCGCCACTGATCCCATAGCCCAGCAAACGCAGTTACCTCACTGTCCTGTTCCCGGATAAAATATGGCGTTTTGGGTTTTTCCACCCCTTCCCATTCAAACCAGCCATTGGCGGGTATCAATGCCCGCCGCCTGCGCATCGGCGTGCGAAAACTGGGTTTTTCTGCGGCCGTCTCAACGCGTGCATTAAATAATGGCCGGCCTTCAGGCGCTTGCTTTTTCCAATGGGGATGTAAACCCCAACGCATCGGTACCCAGCTGCGTTCACGTTTTCCATTCCAGGCGATCACGGGCACAACGGTGCCCGGCGCAATATTGTAATTGGGCGTCCAGTTCCAATACCCGCTTTCCTTGATCGTCATGTTGAATCGTTCAAAGATAAGGGTCGAGGCTTCGTAAAGGGCATATCGTCCGCACATAAGTTTGGATTACGTCATGACCGATCATAAGAAAACCCCAATTCAATGCATCGGGATTATATGTTTCAAAGAGAATGATGTGCTGTTGATCCAGCGTGGCAAACCCCCGCGCCGCGGCGAATGGTCAATTCCGGGCGGCCGCATCGAGCCCGGCGAAAGTGAGATTGAGGCCTGCCACCGGGAATTGTTTGAAGAAACCGGAATCAGGGCACGCCTCATTCAAAAAATCGCATGCATTCCGACGAGCTTTGACGGTCATGATTATGACCTTCACGATTATCTGATGATCTGGGAAAGCGGCATACCCACTGCTGGCGACGACGCCATGTCAGCACAATTCGTTGATCGGAAAACTCTGGCTCAAACACAGATGTGGCAAAAAACTCATGATATAATCGACAAGGCGCTCGACCTGAAGAAAGCCGTTTGCAGTCCTTGAGCTTTGCCCTAAGATAGCTTTATGCGCATTTGGCTTATCATTGTTTTGATATTTCTGGCGGCTCCTGCCCTGGCTCAATCGAACGACACCGAGACCGACGAAGCCCGCCTCGCGGCGGAGCTCCGTGTCGAAGCTGATATGGTCAAAATGGACAATCTGGTCGAAGCCATGGCTAAAAATCTGGGCCAGCTTCATTATTTGCGCACTTTGTGTTTTGGCACATCCGATCAGAAATGGCGCAATTACGCGTCAGACATGATGCAACTTGAAGCCGGCGCGGACTCCGCCAGGCGTAAAAACCTGGTCCGAGCCTTTAACACCGGATTTTATCAAGAAAAAGATCGCCACCTGACTTGTAGCGAAGCTGTATCTGTTGATGCCGCCGCCCTCGCGGAAAATGGGCGGCACATTGCCAGCATGTTGGGTGACCCTTATCGTGAGAATTAGATTTATGCTTCAGTTCATTCCCGTGGTTATCGTCGCTCTTGGCCTGGCCGCTTGCGCCAAGGTCGCGTCCGATATTCATAACGGATCGACGTTAAAATCGCTGGCAGGGTCCGAATGGAGCCCGGTTGGCGGTATGGATCAATTCGTTCAGTTTAAATCCAAGGGCGAAATGAGCGGATTTTCTGGCTGTAATAATTTCTTTGGGCAATATGAACAAAATGGCGAGCAATTGATTATCGGCCCTCTGGCCTCAACTAAGAAAGCCTGTTTCGATAAAGACATTATGGCCCGCGAACAATCCTTTCTACAGGCTCTTCAGAATACTCATCATGTGCTCGCGACCCATAAGGAATTAGTGCTTAAAGACCGTGACGGGGAAGTTTTGGTCACACTATTACGTAAGGATTGGGATTAGGCCTTCAAGGACCAAGCCAGTTCCTCACCGCTATGAAACGGAACAATATGAGTGTTCTCGACCTGAACATTGTCGACAACTTTGGTGGTGGATTTTGACAGGGTAATCTTGTCTTTATTCACGTCCAGGCCATAAAACCGCGGTCCGTTGAGCGAGGCAAAGCCTTCAAACTTATCAAGCGCATCTTCTTCCTCAAAGGTCTGAACATAGCTTTCCAACGCGCATACGGCGTTAAACAGTCCCGCACAGCCACAATCGGATTCCTTACGGCCCACCGCATGAGGCGCAGAGTCTGTGCCCAGGAAAAACTTCTCAGACCCCGAAGTCGCCGCCCGGCGCAAGGCTAAACGATGCCGCTCTCGCTTGGCAACGGGTAAGCAATAAAAGTGCGGACGGATACCGCCTTTGAATATCGCATTGCGATTAAACTCGAGATGATGCGGGGTAATCGTCGCGCCAAGATTTGACCCACTCGACATAACGAAATCTGCAGCCTCTTCAGTCGTGATGTGCTCAAACACAACTTTTAGCTCGGGAAAGTCGACCAGAAGCGGGGCCAGGATCTGGTCAATAAAGACGGCTTCCCGGTCAAAAATATCTACATGATCATGGGTCACTTCGCCGTGCACCAAAAGCGGCATGCCGATGTCCTGCATACGTTCCAGTGTCGGGTAGATATTGTGAATATCTGTTACGCCAAAGCTTGAATTCGTAGTTGCGTTGGCGGGATATAGCTTGCACGCCGTAAAGACGCCGTCGCCATAGCCAGCTGCAATATCGTCCGCATTGGCATCATCAGTCAGGTAACAGGTCATGAGCGGCGTGAAATCCAATTCGGGACTAACAGCCTTCATAATCCGATCGCGGTAATCCGATGCCATTTGGGTGGTCGTGATCGGCGTGGCCAGATTTGGCATAACAATCGCGCGGGCAAATTGTCGGGCCGTATAGTCAACCACGGCAGACAGCATTGCATCGTCACGCAAATGCACATGCCAGTCATCCGGCCGGGTTATTGTCAGTTGCGAATCCATTGGCGTCCTCGTCATTTGAGGCCCAAATGCCCTAGATCGTTGTTAGGCGCAAGTTTACAATAAACCCAGTGCTGCCCGCACCGTCATGATGATCAGGATCGCTGAACCGATCACAAACAGGCTAAACCGCGGAATGACCTTATTCACCGTTGACTGAACGAAACTGTGAACGACACGGATCGCCACATAACCCCAGGCCAGATACATATAAAGCCCATCCGCCTGTCCGGTCAGAAAAATATAAAACATTAGCGCGTAGAAAATCACGGGCTGCTCATGCAGATGATTATAATTATCCGCCGACCAGACCGCCTTCCGTGGCATTTTTTCATAGAGTGCGGGGTTATCGATAAAATCCTGCGTGTTTTTAGTTATCGCCATCATTGCCGGAATGCGTTTGTAATACATCCAGGCCCACATGATCAGCGTCCAACCAATCAGCGCCAGTACCGGTGTTAGAAAGTTTTCCATAATGTCCTCCCGTTGGCCTCAGTCTAATTCAATTTATCGTTGTCCGTATAGAGACAAATTCGCAGGCGAATTATGCAATTGATCGCTGTGAGAGCGAATATAGCGGATTTAGCTCAAAATTCATGATGAATCGATCTTAACTCTAAGTCGTTGAAATCTTTGGGTAACGTTCAGGTTTGCCCGACTATACCTATTTTCAGAGAACAGGGAGAAGTTGTTGTGGGAGCTGGGGCTCTCTGTTCTCAAAAGTTTTTGGAGTGGGATCCATGGAAATAGGAAAAACAGGACGGCGCAGTCAAATATTTGGGATTATAGCAGATTGGCTGGACAAACAGCAGGTATACGGTCTGGGAGAAACCGAAGAGGCCACTTGGTCTTACATTCAAAAGGTCGCCGCTGATTTGGGATATGGCGCACCTTTTGATTGGGAACAAAAAGCCATCAACGCCTTTTTGATTGAAAAAGGGGCAGGATGCTTGGCGTGTTTTGCGGCCTGGGGATTTTACCATGATTTTAAAGTTGCAGAGGCGCGAAACAATTACGCCGCCTAATTATACAGCTTGTCCCTCGTGATTTGCCCTCCAGATCACGAAACCTGCCCCGCCCGCCCCGGCGGGGCTTTTTTATTGTTCTTTTGTGTTTTTGCTCGTCACACTAATCTGGCTTTGGCGGGATTTGTTTTCTTTGATCCGCGCATGCAACCAAACAAGAAATGCGGCGAGGAAGAATAAAACAACATCCATAGCCATTCCCTAAAATTTAGGGTCGTGACTTCACACGTTTGGCGTGAATGCTATCTGAACAAAGAAAAACCGCCTGAAAGGCGGTTCTAAATCTTGAAAATCAAGTCGATCTATCCTGTATAGGGCTCCACAGTTAAGGTGGTCCCTTTGACTGAGACAACCCGCAGCTCATCCCCGGCTTTGGCGTCACCATTATCCATAGAGGCCCGCCACTGAGTATCGCCGACCTGGACGCGGCCGCGACCCGTATCAAAATCATTGATCGCTTTAACCCGCATACCGATCATAGACCGCGCGCGGTCGTTTAGATCAGACGGTTCGCCGCCTTTCATTTTTGGACGGATATATTTGTGTCCCACAAACATTAGCCCGGTTGAAAGGAGGAAGAACAACAAGAGCTGCATTTCCCATCCCAATATCGGCAGGATGAAGACCACAAAACCGAGGATCAGCGCGGCAATAGCTGGCCAGAGAATATAGGTTGTTCCTGTTACCACTTCGAGCAAGAGGAGGACAACGCCGACCACCAGCCAGCGCACGCCGTTCATATCCTGCAGAAACTCCATTAACATGTTTCCATCAGAACCCATAATCCACTCCTATTTCTGGCCTTTGCCGGCTTCGATCAGGGCACCAAGACCACCGACTGTTGCCGCCAGGTTCGAGAACTCGGCAGGAACGATAACGGTTTTCTGGTTCGGTGACACGGCCAGTTTTTCAAAGGCTTTTACATATTCCTGGGCGACAAAGTAGTTCACCGCATTCACGTCGCCGCGGGCAATGGCCTGCGAGACCATAGCCGTCGCTTTGGCTTCGGCCTCGGCCTCACGTTCACGCGCTTCCGCATCCAGGAAGGCGGCTTCACGGCGGCCTTCGGCCTCGCGAATAGCGGCTTCTTTTTCACCTTCGGCCTTAAGGATTTGCGACTGCTTTTGACCTTCGGCCATCAGAACTTCCGCCCGCTTTTCACGTTCGGCTTTCATCTGCTTGTTCATGGCCTGAGTGATGTCATGCGGCGGTGACAGATCCTTGATCTCAATCCGGGTCACTTTGGTGCCCCAGGGATCGGTCGCGGCGTCAATCACCTGTAAAAGGCGCGCATTGATCTCATCCCGGCGGGACAGAACCTCATCCAGATCCATCGATCCGACCACAGTCCGGACATTGGTCAGACACAGGTTCTTAATCGCGTTATCAAGATTATTGACCTCATAGGCCGCCTGGCGGGCATCAACCACCTGAATAAAGACCACCGCGTCAGCTGTGACCATGGCGTTATCTTTGGTGATCACGTCCTGGGACGGGATATCAATAACGCGTTCGCGCATATTCATTTTATAGCCGACTGTTTGCGTAATCGGATTAATGAAAGTCAAACCCGGTTTCAGGGTTTTGACATAGCGTCCAAATTGCTCAACCGTATATTCCATACCCTGCGGTACGGCCTTGAACGATCGCAGCAACATGGCCACGCCGAGAACGGCGAGGAAAATATACAAAAAATTGACAAATTCCATCTCTCTCTCCTTTAGATGTCGTTTTACAGGTTTTCGAGCATATACTCGGCAGAAGAGACTCGGAATTCACCCCCCTCTTCCACATTCAGAGCTTCAACAACCCCGTCATTCACAATCATGGAATATCGTTGCGAGCGCGATCCCATTCCAAATCCGGACGCGTCCAGTTCCAGACCAATCGCAGCCGCAAAAGCCCCATTGCCATCGGCGAGCATCTGCATCTGATCCGAAACGCCGCTTTCCTTGCCCCAGGCTGACATGACAAACACGTCGTTCACCGAAGTACAGGCAATCGCATCAATACCTTTGGCGGCCAAGGCCTCGGCGTTATCCATAAATCCAGGCAGGTGCTTGGCCGAACAGGTCGGGGTAAAGGCCCCCGGCACGGCAAATAGCGCCACGCGCTTGCCTGAAAAAACATCTGCCGTCATGGCAGGTTCCGGGCCATCGGCCCCCATAGTCATAAATGTCGCTTCGGGAAGCGAGTCGCCTACTTTAATGGTCATGTAAATCTCCCTTTCTTCCTAAAAATATGGGGGTGGCGGGGATAAAATACAAGAATGACTTGATCCAAAACGTCGGAATCGACAATCTAGACCTATGGAAAACGTCGAAATTACGCGACTTAGCGGGCAATTTCTCATTGCCGTGCCCGATATGACCGATCCGCGGTTTGAAAAGGCTGTGATTTACATTTGCTCTCATGACAGTAGCGGCGCCATGGGATTGATCATTAATAAACCCAAAGGCGATCTCATCATGTCTGACCTGCTGGATGATATCGGCATTCCAGGGTCGGTCAAAGTCGCCGACAATCCCGTGCTCGAAGGTGGACCAGTGGACATAGACCGGGGCTTTGTTTTGCATACCGCCGATTATTTCAAACCGGACAACAGCCTGCGCCTGTCAGAAACATTGGCCCTGTCCTCAACCAAAGACGTGCTAGAAGCTTTGACATCGGACACAGCTCCTGATCAGGCTGTCCTTGCGGTTGGTTATTCAGGCTGGGGGCCGGGGCAGTTGGAACAGGAAATTCAGCATAATGTCTGGATGATTGTCCCAGCGTCAGAGAAAATGATATTTGATACGGAACTTAATACAAAATGGCGACGAGCGCTCGCCACGCTGGGGATCACACCTGAAATGCTGTCCTCCGGGGGCCGGGCTTAGAACACACAATTGATTGGGATTAAAATTGGATTTCTTACAGCAATTACTACCTGAGCTTGGTCGCACAGAACTATGGTTTCATATTATCGTCTTTGTCGGCAATATTTTATTGTTTCTGCTGGCCCGGCCGATCCTGAAATGGATTGATCTTCGCTCGGCCACCAATACCAAAGTTCGAATTTTCCGCTCGGTGAATGTACTGGTTTTTATTCTGCATTTTCTCGGGCTTTTCCTGATCCGGGTAAATACCGGATTTGAATCTTATTTCATCAATATCGGTTATACGATCATGGTCATTTACGGGGCCATGTTGCTGTATAATCTGCTTTGTGCCCAATCGCGCAAACGCTTTGGCAAGCAGCGTACTTTTGATGACAAGAAAGTATATCTCGAGACCTATAGCTCACGCATGGTCGATCTGTTCTTCCTCGTCTTTATTGTCCTGACGGCAATTTATATTCTGATCCTGATCTGGAATGCGCAGGAATGGTTTACCGGCATTTATGGTATTCTGGCCGCCTTTCTCGCTTTTACCAGTTCAATTTGGGCGCCCGATATCATCAGCGGCCTGATTATCCTGAATACTGAAATTCTCGAAGACGGCGATGTTGTCCTGATTGACGGACATAAGAACGAATATGTCATTGGCCGGGTGACCCTGATTTATGTGGTGCTGTATGACATCCGCAATAATAATCGGACTTTGATGCGAAATTCACAATTCACCGAAAGCCGCATAGATAATCTCAGCCGTGTGACCAGCTCCGCCGGGATAAGACAAGCTCTGACCTATAAAATCGGTTACCCGAAACTCACGGGCGATCGGGATGCGCGCCTTGCGACCCTCGCTGAGTTTAAAAAACAGATCGGTGATATGTTCGAAGCGGCCTACGCCACCTGCGTTGCGGATGAAGACATCATGGTCAATGGCGCCAAGCCTTTTGACTGGGCAATGACCAACGCCGGGGATTTCGCGCTTGAATATACGCTCTGGATTTACCTGGACAAAATCCCAAATACCAAGATTACCTCGACCATCCGCAAACATTTGATGGGAACGATTTATAAGGTCAATGAAGCGGTTTACGACGCCTCAATCGCCGAAGACATCGATCTTTCAACACCCAATGTGCAGCAAATCATTATGCCGGACGGGGGTAAAGCGACGGGAAAACCCGAAGTTAAGTAAATATAATTCAGTCAGAAGGGCTTCCATATGTCGACATTCAGCATTCTTATCGGTCGTTTCCTATTGGGCCTTTATTTCCTGGTGCCAGGGATCGCCAAATTATTGGCGCCCGCCTCCCAACTGCAATTAATGGAGGGGCAAAACATCCCCTTCGCCCATCCCCTTCTTTGGTTTGCAGGGATTTCGAGTATTTTAGGAGCCCTTGCGCTCATGACCGGACGCTATGTCAAGCTCGCAGCCTATGGTTTCGTTACTTATGTCTTGTTAGTAAATATCCTGATCCACCCATTTTGGATCATCGAATCTGAGCTACAAAATTTCATTAAAAATCTCGGCATCATGGCCGGGCTTTTGGTCCTCTCAGGTTATGCAAAACTCCGCTGGCCCTCAGGCGCGGACTGGTGGAAAAGCGACAATTCGGTTTCCAACCCATAATTGAATAAGAGCCGAAGAGCGCATTATTTGCGATGCTTCAAACTTTGCTGCGGAGCGAATAGGTGAAAACTCACGATCCCCAGCAATACGATCCTCAATTCCAGAACACACAATGGCCGAGCTCGCGAATTTGATCGGCCACGTCTTTTTCGGCCTGCTCAGATTGTTTACGCGTCCGCATGGGGTTGAAGTCCTTATAAAAGCGGGGCGCGAGAAATAGCCCAAATCGGCGCACATAACGGTTAGACCGGCTTTTGGTGATGGTCTTGCGCAATCGGCAAATACATTTAAAGGCCCCGAAATCACCCGAACAGGTCTTATGCTGTTCAAACCGGCATTCCGGCGTGTGTATACTTTGACCAACATAGTAATATTCGCAACCGTCATGAAGCGGATAGTCCCAATCCATATGCCAGTTTTGATCACGAAACGCCCGGGGTGGCTTATCCCCCATGGCCGCCCGGTCTAATCTGATCGCATAAACAAAATATGGCACGGTATTATCTAATCCAATTCACGGCCAAAGCTCTAATCCCCTAGACCTTTAAGGTGGGCCGTATCATTTAAAAATTTTACGGCTCTGTTCGCAAACAAATCATCTTCTTGTAAATGTGTTATGCCCGCAGGCTTTGCAGAAAAATTGACGAAGCCGACATCGTCAATCCGTAATCCAATCCAGGCCGCTATGATAAAGGTCAGGGCATATCCATGGGACACAATAATTACATCTTTGTCGTTCGGTAAGCTCGACATGCTTTGATAAATCCGCGTGGCAAACTCACGCTTACTTTCCGCGCCATTTATCATCGCATGATCCAACCGGTTTTCACGCGGCGCTACGATCATGCGTTTGTCCAACCAGGCTTGCGGTTGACCTTCTGCCTGTCCATAACTGTTTTCGCGAAATCCTGCATCCAATTCGACGCGTAAACCCATATACTGTCCGACGATTTCAGCCGTCTCCGCCGCCCTATTCAGGTCGGAACTCACCAAATGAATATCACCAGTCCCCGCTAAGGCTTTCAGCCGCTTTGCCGCGGCTTGTGCCTGAAGGCGTCCTAATTCGGTTAAGCTGGTATCAAACCAACCCCCAACACGATTATCAACCCGGTGTTGAGATTGCGCGTGGGTCAGAACAAATATGTTTTGCATATTTGTCCGCTAGCATTCCTGCCCTTTTTCACCAAGAATTCAAATTGTAGCAGATTGGAGGTTTTCCTCGCGCAATCAATCCCCGCTGAGCCGTGCATAGATGTCATGGTCGCGCCACTGCCCATTAATTTTCAGATATCCACGCGCCGTGCCTTCGCGGGTAAAACCCACGGCTTCGAGGAGATTGACAGAAGGCGTGTTGGACGGTTGCACGGCCGCTTGAATTCGGTGCAGACCGAGCTCATCGAAACAAAACCGAATGGCGGCGCGAACCGCGGCGCGGGCATAGCCCTGTCGCGAATAATTTTGCCCAATCCAATAACCGAGATCCGCTGAATGTGCCGGATGCCCTTGAACCTGCGTTATATTACACGCCCCGATCAGGCGGTTATCGCTATCCCGGAAAATATGAAAAGCCTGACCGCGCCCGTCTTGTGCCATACGCTTCAAGGCGCCCAATCGGGTTTTATAAGAATTCCGGTTAAGGTGATTGGGATCCCACTCCGGTTCCCAAGGTGTGAGAAATTCCTCGTTTTCTCGGCGCAAATTCGCCCAGTCCTCAAAGTCCGCCCATTTGGGTGAACGCAAGCGAACGCCACCCCCCGGAGCCTGTCCGTAAAGCTCGATGTCTTTGCCAAACCCTAGCGCCATTACAGGCGTCCTTCACGGCGATGCATGATCAAATATATTGCGAGCATTGTCAGCGCCAGACCATACCAGGTCAGCATATAATCCAGATGATTATTGCGAATATCCGGACGCTTAATAGGTAAGTCTTCTGCGGATATGGCGCGCGGAACCACATCTATATAATAGCGGGTCTCGACCGGGTCTGCGATCATCTCGCCCCAATTATCGGTCTCGGGCAGAGGATTAAAACCAAACCAGCGATTGCGGTCCGGGGAGCTTTGCTTTGCCGCTTGCTTATTGGCCCGGGCCAGACGCACATACCCAACCAGGTCCTGATCATCAATTGCATCAGTCCGGCTATCCTGCTTGTTTTTATCCGAAACGAGTTCGCCGGTTGCGAAGACTAAAACCCCGCCATTTTCAGACAATCGATAAGGCACCCAGCTGATATCTTTGTTTTGGGCAGAGAAAACAAAGAATGGCTTTTCCATGGATAGGAAATCGGCTTTCACACCGATGCGGCGAAAGTCGATGGCTTCTCCGTTCGCCAGAGCCTGATTCACGCCCTGATAGGACGTAAACGGGGCCGCATTCGCAGCCTGATCAATTTCCGCGAGAAGCTGGGTTTTCCATTGCAGGCGCTGATATTGCCATGTGCCAAGGCCGATTAAAATCGCCAAAGACACCACAGTAATAAGTGTCAGAACCGGCATCGGACGAAAACGCAAACGCATTATAAGTTCCGCTCAAACATAGAAAATGGGCCGCGCGGGCCCATTAACATCGCAATAGAATTTGGGCTTGCCCTCACCTATTGGAATATAACGTAGATAAAGGCGAAGAGGAACAACCATACGACGTCAACGAAGTGCCAGTACCAGGCGGCCGCTTCGAGGCCGAAATGCTTCTCGGGCTTCAATCCGCCTTTGACCAGGCGCAACCAGATAACCAGAAGGAAGATCGTTCCGATCAGAACGTGAAGGCCGTGGAACCCTGTCGCCAGGAAGAAGGCCGAACCATAGACATTGGTTGAGAGCCAGAATGATCCGCCTGCGCCGTCCAGATCACGGTGAGCGAAAGCTTCGACATATTCAACGCCTTGTAAGAAGGTAAAGAATAGACCCAATAGGATCGTCAAGAACAGACCCCATTTGGCATGTTTGCGATTGCCGTGGATCAAAGCATGGTGTGCCCAGGTGACGGTTGTACCGGATAACAGCAAAACCAGCGTGTTCATCAGGGGCAAGTGCCACGGATTAATCGTTTCAATATGCTGAACAGGCCATTGCTCGTAACCCTCGGCATTTTCCAATATATCGGTGTTCCACTTGGCACGGAATTTATGCCAGAAACCAAATTCAAAGAACATCCAGAACCAGCCAACGAAGAACATGGCTTCCTGCATGATGAACATGATCATACCATAGCGCAGACCAATATCCACAACCGGTGTGTGGTCGCCTTGCTCAGATTCTTTGGCAACATCGCGCCACCAGCCATACATGACCAAAGCCGCAAAAATACAGCCCAGCAGCAAAATAATCCAACCGCCATTTGAAACGTCCTTGCCTTGGATTGTATCCAATCCCCGGGCAAAGAAGAATTCGGTCATCGCGTTAGGCTCTGACACTGAGCGGTCGACCAGACCGGCAAAAAAGACAACCATGCCCAGACCCCAGACGAGGGCGGCCAGGCCAGACAAAAACGGCCAAGGACTTGGATTTACAAGGTGATAGTCATGTTCGACGGCATGTGTGCCCATGGTTTCCTCCGCGTGTTCCAACGCAAATCAGTTTTAGACGCTATAGCCAAGCACCGGGTTCCCCGCAACGCTTAGATCGTCAATTTAGCGCATCGCGGCTTTGCGCCGCACTCGCCTCCTTCGGGTTTTCAACTCTGAAAAATGTATAGGACAGCGTAATGTCCTTAATGTCATTTAATCGATTCTCACTATCGAGCAACGGCTCGACAAAAAACAGGACCGGCATGCTCATTTCCTGGCCGGGTTCTATCAATTGTTCAGTAAAGCAAAAGCACTCAGTTTTGATAAAATAGGGCGCCGCTTTGATCGGCGTCACATTAAATGTCGCCGTACCAACCACGGGTTTATCGGACAGGTTCTTGACCTTGTAATAGGCCAGGCCCGACTGACCGAGCTTGATATCCATATGTTTTTGTTCGGGTTCAAATGCCCAGGGCAGATCCGGCGCCGTATTAGAATCAAAATTTACGCGCACGACCCGGTCGATAATCTGACTGTCATTGGCTTCGGCGGTCCCTGTCGTGCCGCCATATCCGGTCACTTTGCAAAACGTGTCATAAAGCGGCTTTGAGGCAAATCCGAGCGTCAGCATAGCTAAGGCCACACTCGCCAGGATGATGACGGTTTTACGGTTATTGGTCGCCGCGCTCACGCTGGCGAACTCCCGCGCATCACCATGGTGACAAAGACAATCACAACAAAAGCAAACAAAGCCAGCGCCAAGGCGATATTGCGCTTCTTACGGGCAGCAATTTCGGCGTCTGATGGCGTATAGGGTTCGGGATGTTCGCTCATAACCCCCATCCTTTCAGCAAAGCTTCAACGGCCAGAATTCCGAATATTAAAAACAGATAGATAATCGAATAGGCAAACAGGTTTCGGGCGACTTTGTTGCCGGTCGAGACCGCATATAAAGACGCCTCATCAGGGCCGGCATCATCCCCTGCCCGTGATTTCCAGACCCGATAAGCCAGCGCCAAAAATCCGGCATTCAGCAATCCAGCCAGCACCATATAAAGTGCGCCTGCCAGACCGGTCATAACCGGGACGACACAGATCAAAGCCAGGATCAATGCATAGACAAAAATCTGGAAACGAGTGCTTTTGGCACCTTTGACATTTGGCATCATCGGGACACCGACCGCCTCATAATCACCGGATTTATACAAGGCCAAAGCCCAGAAATGCGGTGGCGTCCAAAGGAAAATAATCATGAATAAAACGACCGAGTCGATCGAAACATTCCCGGTTGCAGCCGCCCATCCAATCATAGGCGGGAAAGCGCCGGCCGCACCGCCAATGACAATGTTTTGCGGCGTCGAACGCTTGAGCCACATGGAATAGACCACGGCATAAAAGAAAATGGTGAAGGCCAGAATACCCGCGGCCAGCCAATTTGTAGCGAAGGCCAGCATCCACACGGACAGACCGCTCAATAATATACCAAAGGTCAGAGCTGCATCCGGTGTAACACTTCCGCGCGGAATAGGCCGCTTTCTTGTGCGGGTCATGCGCGCATCAATATCGGCGTCATACCACATATTCAGCGCGCCAGACGCCCCGGCACCGACGGCAATACTAAAGATCGCGATCATCGCATTCCAGAAAGGCAGGCTGGACGGGGCGCAGACATATCCAACCCAAGCCGTAAACACGACCAGGCTCATGACCCGAGGCTTCATCAGGGCAAAAAAATCACCCGGAGTCGCCAAGCCAACTGATGGGCCGGATAGAGCAAAGGCCGCATCTGTTTCCAGACCGGCCTCCGACGTTGTTATGTCAGCCGTTATGCTCACATTAGATCCTAGTGGTGTTCGTCCTCAGAAATACGCGGCAGCGTATTGAACTGGTGGAATGGTGGTGGTGAGCTGAGCGTCCACTCAAGTGTGGTCGCACCCTCACCCCAATAGTTATCACCGACACGACGACGGGCAATAAACGCCTCGATCAACATGGCGAAGAAGAAGAAGGTACCAGCCAGGGTAATATAAGCCCCCCAGGTCGAAACTTCATTCCACATGGCATATTCTTCCGGATAATCCACATAACGACGTGGCATACCCTGCAATCCCAAGAAGTGCTGCGGGAAGAAGATGACGTTAACGCCGATAAAGAACAGCCAGAAATGGGCACTCGCGAGCCATTTGTTATACTGATAGCCGGACATTTTACCGAACCAGTAATAGAAGCCACAGAAGATACCGAAGACCGCCCCCATAGACAGCACATAGTGGAAGTGCGCAACCACATAATAAGTATCATGCAGAGCCGCATCAACACCAGCATTGGCCAGGACAACCCCGGTTACGCCCCCGATAACAAACAAGAAGATAAAGGCCATCGCCCAAAGCATGGGAATCGTAAAGCGTATGGATCCGCCCCACATCGTTGCCAGCCACGAGAAAATCTTAATCCCCGTCGGCACCGCAATAACAAGAGTTGCCGCCAGGAAGTAGGCTTTCAGGTTCACATTCATACCGACTGTGTACATGTGGTGCGCCCAGACAACAAAGCCGACAACACCGATCGCGACCATCGCATAGGCCATACCAAGATAACCAAAGATCGGCTTTTTCGAGAAGGTCGAGACGACGTGAGACACAATACCGAAAGCCGGCAGGATCATAATATAAACTTCCGGGTGACCAAAGAACCAGAACAAGTGCTGGAACATTTCCGGGTCACCGCCCATAGCCGGATTAAAGAATCCGGTGCCGCCTGGGATACGGTCAGTGAAAAGCATGAACAAAGCCGCCGCCAGAACCGGCAAGGACAGAAGCAGCAAGAAGGCTGTCACCAAAACAGACCAGGCAAATAAAGGCATTTTGTGCATAGTCATGCCGGGTGCCCGCATATTGAAAATAGTCGTAATGAAGTTAATCGCACCGAAAATGGACGAGAAACCCGCCGCCAACAGGCCTATAATAATGAAATCAAAGGCTGGCCCCGGCGTTCCAGACGTCGAGAGCGGTGGATACATGACCCAACCCCCGCCAAATCCGTCACTGCCAGCGACACCCGGGACAAAGAATGAAATCATCAAACAAATCAAGGCTGTAGGCAGAAGCCAGAACGACAAATTGTTCATTCGTGGGAAAGCCATATCCGGTGCCCCGATCATAAGCGGGACAAACCAGTTACCGAATCCGCCGATAACCGCCGGCATAACCATGAAGAAGATCATGATCAGGCCGTGCATAGAGGCAAAAACATTAAACTGACGAATATCGTCTTCAAAAACCTGAATGCCGGGCTCGCCGAGCTCCTGACGCATCCGGAAAGACAGATATCCCCCGATAATGCCTGAGAAAATCGCGAATATCAGATAAAGCGTTCCGATATCTTTATGGTTGGTTGAGTAGAACCAGCGGGCGAAAAAGCCCGGCTTGTCATCGTGTGCGTGATCGTCGCCGTAAGCCGCTACCATGATGAACTCCTATTTCTGGGCTGCAGT
>JAHDDX010000026.1 GCA_020629135.1 Hellea sp. | reverse complement strand
TTCAATTCATCAAGTTCACGTTTCCAGGACATGAAAAAACGCTAAACAATTCTGAGCCAGGATAGAAGAAAAACTTTATCCCAAAGGCCTTAATTCGCGTCCTCAACGGTTTCGGTAAGAAAATGGCGGCCATCACGATCTTCGATTTCTATCACCCACAAATCGGGATCGGTCGCCAGGCGCAATGTAATGGCATCGTCAATTTCACTTTCAGGCAATGGACCTTTGGGCAACCAGATACGGTCGCCGGACATATTTCGCATAGGTCGGTAAAGCACAGCAGACCCATCCAGAGCCCGCACTTTTAACAGAGCCGCACCCGCGTCCGGATCTCCCTTACGAATGACCGTCGCATAAGCCCCGGCGGATTGTGCCCGCCGGATTAATGCCGGTGCCCAAACTGACGTCTTAAGCGAAGAAAACAGATTAAACTCTCCTGATGGGAGAATCGGCGAAAAAAGTCGTCCACATTCCCCTGAACTGGCATCCAAATTGCTGAATTAAGCCCATGTTAAGCTTATTTCACATCCCATTGTCCCAAAACAAGCAAAACAGGGTTAATTTCCCGTTTGCCCGCCTGTTCACGAACTGGATGGTCTATTTGGGGCTATTACTGGGAAGTGCAAGCCTGAACGCCACCGCTTATGCCGGAGTGACAGGATTTAAACCACAGGCCCGCAAGTCTGTTATCTATAAAACGACCTTTAATGAAGTCTCAGATATGACCAGTCCCCGTCTGGATTGGCGCAGTCCGACGACTGAAATGACGTTTACGATTCCAGATAGTGCCTGGGTCGAAAATCTGGAACTTTTGATCTCCGGTTCGCCGGTTGGACGAATTGATCCGGGGACACCTGTTTTGATTAAGTTCAACAATGCAGACCCTATCCCGATCTATCCGGGGTCTCATAATTTCGATGCGCGGATTAAACTTGATCGGGGGCATATTCGGGCCCGCAATAACAAACTGACATTCAGCTTTAAAAAACCGGACTCAAATGAATGCCCTACAGAGCACAGCGGCGGTTGGGATCTGGATTTTGACAAAAGCACAATCGTCATCAAAGCCCGCACACGGATGCGCGCCATTCAAATACGCGATCTGAAAACGCAAATCAGTACGGCGACACTGGCCCCCAAAAAGGTCGCGATTATCGCCAAAGGTTCTAACGCGCTGAAACTCAAAGCCATGGCGGCACAAGGTCTTGGTTTGAATATGAAAACCGTTCCCGTCATCAAAAGTGATCGTCGCGGCGCGGACATGGAGTTGATCCTGGCGACGCGCTCTCAAATAAAACCATTACTCCGGGACGATTTTGCTATCCGCGACAAAGGCCCGCGCATGGTGATCAGCGAAGGCTATCCGTTGCAGGTCGCTATCACAGGAGACAGTGAAGACGAGGTCATGGAACTTGCCAAAGCATTTGCTACCTATGACCTACCAACCGTCAGAGGGCGCAAAGCCAGTCTCGGTGACTTTTACTTCCGCTCACCGTTTAGCATGTTGCGACTTAAAGTGGACGGCAAAGTCAATCTGGCCCAAATAGGCAATCTGAAATTTGATGATCGTTGGGGTGCTAATCCACAAACCGTCACCTTTGATGTGGAAAATCCTGCGATCAGCCACGGTAAAACAGTTATGCGCTTTCACGCTGCATCCAGCGTTGATCCGAAATCATTTGTAGAGATCAGTCTGAACGGCAAAATCCTGGGCCGCACACAGCTCGATGCGCGCCGGAAATCCGTTACCTTTGATATCCCGCGCGGCTTGCTGACGGGATTGAATAATAAGCTCGTCATTTCACCGGATTTGACGCCACAATCCGTATCGGGTGATTGCGGGATTGCAAAAGTCATTCCTGGGTTCTCACTTGGCACAGGTTCATTTTTGCAGATTAAAACAGATCGTCACGCAGCCCTGACCGATCTGTCGCGCTTTGCCGCTTCGGGATTTCCATTTTCAAAAAAAAAAGCGACTAGCACCACAGTCATTTTCAGTCAGAATTCGGAAGCTGATCTGAATGCCGGACTGCGGGTATTAGCCCAACTCGCCAAAGCATCAGGCGAAGGGTGGACCGACGCCGAGTTTACGCAACACAGTTCAGATATCCCTTCGGATCAAAATATATTGATGATTGGCGCCGCGCTGACACGCGGCCATGCATTTTATACTCATGCGCCAAGGTCATTGCGGGCCGCAATTTCAGGCCCCGGTTACAAACCGTCCAAAACTATTCGGTCCGCAAGTTTGAAATCATCTGATGCGGTTCACCTGTTATCCATCCGCGAAAACGGACCCGCTCAAATCAAAGGCGGGGTTGCGGCGGTTTATTCTGACGAAGTCTCTAATCGTTATATAGGCGTGATTTCAAATATGCCGGGGCAAAGCTTCACGCGCACCGTCGATCACCTGTTAAATGATAATCACTGGAATGCCTTAGAAGGCAGCGTGGCGAAATGGGATAAACGTGATGTGTTAATGGCTCAGACCGCCCTACCGGAAAAATACTATCGAAACACAGAGCCGAAATCCCCGCTCGAACGGATAATTCCGACACCAGAAAAACTCCAAGTTTCTTTACCAGACTTTAGTGGTGATTTTCAGGACGGTTGGATCCGTATGAAACTGGCATTGAACAGAACATCAGACCGAGCCCATAACTTTTGGCGTGGCCGTCGGGCTGACCGTCTTTATAAGGAAGACCTGACATTGGTAGAGCATAATCCTCTGCCGAAGGCTAAACCAAAAACCGCCCGCGAAACGCTTCAAACAGCACCATTAAATTTGCGCGGCGCACAAACTGATCGTCCTGTGTTTATTGCCGCAAAGGATAATAGACGGATTGGCGAGGCAGATATTTCCGGGCGTCCGCCTATCTATGTCCCACCAAAGCTCCGCCAGACGAGCCAGCCCGCAACACCAGCGATTGGGAATAAGCCCGCCAATACACAGTTGGAAAACATTCAATTAAATCTGAGCGATGGTATCGGAAGTTTAAAGCGGAAAACAACCAATCTGTTTCGGTCTTATGGAATGAAACCCAATGGGGAACTGAATATGACATTCTGGTTCCTGATCATCATCGGACTATTGATGTTTTTATCACTCGCCTCACCCAAGAGCCGAACTTAATCGGCTCTTATTCAGACCGAGATAAGGGTAAGAATATTTCGGCAGTTGTGCCTTTATCTTTTTGACTGGCTAGGCTGAAACGACCCTGATGCAATTCCACCAATGACTTCACCAGAGACAGACCCAGCCCGCTTCCGCGGGCTTCATTCTCTTGTCCGCTTTGGGTCTGAACAAAAGGCTGGCCGACTTTTTTAAGGTCTTCCGCGCTCATCCCGACACCATTATCCCGCACCGTAATATTAAGACTGTCTCCCGCAGATTTGGCCTGCACGACGACGCGTCCGCCTTTCGGTGTGAATTTAATAGCGTTGCTGGTCAGGTTAAGAAGCATTTGCCGAACGGCCTTGCGGTCTGCCTCAACAAGAAGATCGCTATCCGCCGGGGTGATTTCCGTATCCAGTTGAATTTCGGCGGCATCTGCGGCCGGGCGGATCATTTTCAGAGTGCTGCGAATAACGTCAGCCGCGTCAAAGCTTGTATAGGAAAGCTCGTATTTCCCGGCCTCAACCTTGCTAAGGTCAAGGACATCACCGATGAGATCCAACATATGCTGCCCGCTGTCATGTATCAGATCAGCATATTCGGCATACTTGCCCGGCAAGGGCCCAAAAAGCCGAGACCGCATCATGTCGGAAAATCCGATTATGGCATTTAAAGGCGTCCGCAATTCGTGGCTGACCCCGGCAAAAAACAAAGACTTGCTTTCGGCGTCTTGTTCCGCTTCGGTACGCGCAGCTTCAAAATTAGCTATACGTTGATTTTCCTCAGACCGGTCCGTGATCTGGACATATACGGTTTCATCCGGCCCGGGACGGGTCGCAAATTCCAGAAACTGCAATCCTCCGTCGTCCCAATCCTGGCGCAAGAGTTGACGGAACCCGGAATTCTTGCGTCGAGTCTTTTCAATAATCTCAACGATTTCTGACCGACCATCATAGGCCGCAAGAATGTCGCTCAACAAATTGGATTGAAGCTCGTCACTTTTATGAACCGTCTCAGCAATTCTTCCGGATAGGTCAGCGACCCGGTTATGCCGGTCAACCTGCAACAGGCTTCCGGGAATAATATCGTAATCCGCTTCGGTAGAGCCAGTGCTCAACTGGGCAATATCTGGGGCATTTCGATCTGCGGCACCGGCATACATAGCAGCTATTAGAAACGCGATAGTTGAGGCCAAGCCCGCCTTTTTCCCCCAATCTGAGGACACGTCGTTTGCCATCATCCCATCAGGAACAAAACCGGCTTGGGCCGCGTAATAGAGAATTGCTGCAAATACGGCGGACAAAACCATGGCCTCGATCACTTTTTCACGCTCAAACAACATGGCAGCGGCAGGGGCACACAAAAACAAAATTGCCATCGGCACAAAGGCGATGACTAGGCAAGCCAGTATCGCCAGGGCCAACCATGACAATATCACAATAATTTGCGCCCATTCTCGTCGCATAACAGGCCACAAAGCAAAACCGATCAAAGCCGGCATTGCGGCGCCCAGAGCATATGGCCAAAGCGCACCCATAGATGTTTGGCGAGCAAATGCGCCCGCCAGAGCCGCGCAGATACAAACCAGCCAGACAAAGCTGGCAATCATTAATCCGCGGTGATGGCGTGTGGCGGAAATACCGACCTCCCATTAAAAAACATATATTGTCTATCAGATTCGATTTGAGACAACAAAACCAGCAAATTCGCGTTTAAGGCTTGTGATTTATACAGTTTTCACCCGCGAAAATCACGGCATTGAGCCTTGCGGAATGGCAAGTCACACTCTATCTGAGCCGCATGACGCTGCCAGACAATATTCAGGACATGATCGACGACTTTGCCTTTCTGGAGGATTGGGAAGATCGGTATACCCACGTCATTGATCTGGGTAAAAATATGCCGTCTCTCGACATTTCTGAAATGACAGAAGCGAATAAAGTCAAAGGGTGTGTTAGCCAGGTCTGGTTGGTTTCTGAGCAAAATCCGGATACGGGCAGAATTGTTTTCCGAGGCGATAGCGATGCGCATATCGTCAAAGGATTAGTCGCAATTGTTTTGACCCTATATTCAGACCGTACCCCGCAAGATATATTAAAAATCGACGCCGAACTTATCCTTTCTCAATTGGGATTAGCCGAACATTTATCGGTTCAGAGATCTAATGGTTTGAGAGCCATGATCGAACGGATCAAGATGGAAGCGCGCGCCCAAGCTTAGGCCGAAATACGCTCTCTGGGTTCGACTGGCTGCGGGATGTCGCTCATTTTCATCAGGTGATCATATCCCAGGATCAAGTTCACATCGCGACCATTTTCTGAAAGTGGTAGTCTGATCCAAAACTGCGCCAGATGCCCGCCCATCGGTGTCCCGGGCCGGGTTACGCCCGCTGTAGGACGTCCCGTATGGGCGATCTTCGTCAGAATACGGTCCCAGTAATCACAGCGATCCCCCATTGGGAGTTCGTCAATATACTGGCCTTGAATTTCCTGTTCGAACAAATTCCAAAATCCGGTTCCAGCCAGTCGGCACTGAAAACGTGGACGGGCGGGTGTGTGCTGCACTTCGGTCAAAGAAATCATCGGCAGATGGGAAACGATGTGAGATGGATCAATATCATGACGGGACGGCAATTGATTTTTTCGGCATTTAGACCGCCAGTAATCATAGATTGATTGCTGCTCTGGTAAGACCATTTGATGTCGAAATGCATTCCCCGAAAGCACTGAGTTCCCCCTAAAAAGTCTGGTTGTCCCGAATCAGACTATTGAGAATCAGGCGGAATCCGGCAAGGCGTTAACCTTCCGATAATATATGGTTAACGGCTTATTAACCCTGTTTTTTATTTCGGAACCGATTCAATCGGGAGGCGCGTTAGAAATTTGGGGGTCGTTGCCGCCCCAGTCCGCTTTTTTTCGCCAATTCTGAGCGCTCACGGGCATAAGACGGGGCAACCATGGGATAATCTACCGGCAGTTCCCATTTTTCCCGGTAATCATCCGGGCTCATATTATATTTGGCCTTGAGGTGCCGCTTTAAGGATTTATAGGGCTGTCCATCTTCCAGAGAATAGATGAAATCATCAGTCACGGATTGTTCAATCGGGATTGCCGGCTCGGGCTTAGGCCCACGCTGTTTGACCTGCTCAGTTTCGGCAAGACCCGAAACAGTTTTATAAACCGTGTCGATTAACCCGGGAATTTCACCTGCTGGCATCTCGTTCCGACCGACATAGGCGGCTACGATTTGAGCCGTAATGTCTAAAAGGTCGGTCGGATCGGGACGGCTCATAGGCGCGAGAGATAAATGACGAACAGGGTCAGCACCAGCATGGATCCGGTCAGGACTGCTGGCAGGCCGCTCGGCGCTGCCGAACTGAGCGCACCCGCCGGACTAAACATGTGATAGATTTTATCGCTTGCACTATCAATGAAGCGCTTGCGTAAGCGTCCTACATTGGCCGACAAACGCGTCCACATGGCATCAATCCAAATGGCGATGTTTTTGCCGAGCCGACGATAAGTCCAGTCAAAATCCAAGATCTCTGCGCGCTTTTCATCCGGATAGACCCCGATGCGCTTGAGCAGGGCGAAGGCAAACATAGCCGCGAATAAAAGCTGCATCTGAGTGACCACGTGGTTCCCGGTATAAGGCGAATAATGAACTTCTGGATTTGGGAGCAAGCTGTAAAGGAACTGATATCCACCCCAAGGCCAGGCAAAGAAAATACACAGGATCGAGGCTAGCCCCATGGCCACAAGCATATTGACCGGCGCTTCCTTAACCCGTTTTCCACTGTCATGTGAGAAGAAGGTAAAGTACGGGACTTTAATTCCTGAATGTTCCATAACACCAGCAGACGCAAAGAGCAGCATCGCCAGAACGATCCATTCATGTTCGTAAAGTGCGGCCGTAATAATCATGGATTTTGTCACGAAAGCCGACAGCAATGGGAAGGCCGCGATCGACCCGGCTCCAATCAAACAGAATATGGTCGTGTAAGGCATTGAACGGAACAGTCCGCCAAGCTCTGACGCTTTGGCTGTGCCGGTCCTAAACATGACCGCCCCCATGCTCATAAACAATAGGCCTTTGAAAATTACGTCGGCGGCCAAGTGGGCTGCGACGCCGTTCATGGCCAATTCGCTTCCCAAGCCAATACCACAGACCATAAAGCCTAACTGGTTATTTAGAGAATATGACAAGACCCGTCGCAAATCGTTTTCTATCACCGCGAAGAAAACCGGGAAACAGGTCATGATCGCACCGATATAAATCAGCAGATCCGTTCCTGGAAAAGCCCGCGCCAGCGCATATAGCGCAAGCTTGGTGGTAAAGGCAGACAGGATCACCGTGCCGGTAATACTGGCTTTGGGATAAGCGTCTTGAATCCAGTTATGCAGAAACGGAAATCCACATTTAATACCCATGGCAATTAGGAGTAGACAACCGCCCGGATTTTCAAGTCCGACATAACCAAAGGTGAAATCCCCGCCATTGGCGCGACCATACATAACTGCCCCGGCGAGTAATAATACGCCGGACAAAACATGGATCGCGAGATAACGAATACCGGCTGGGAAAGACTTTTCACCACCTTTCCAAACCAGCATGACCGAAGAAATCGCCGCCATTTCCCAGAAAATAAACAGGGTCAGGAAATCTCCGGCAAACACACCGGATACCGCTGCCCCCATATATATCAAGGCGGAGCTATCGGTGATTTTACACTTTTCATGAAATCCGTAAATCGCATTGAGTACGCCGGCGAGACAGAACACATAGCCCCAAATCATAGCTAGACGGTCCATACGCATGAGCGTTAGTTCTTGACCGCCGACTGAGACAGCAAAGCGAGCCGCTTCCATATCCTTGGTCGCGGTATAAATCATATATCCGGCAAAGATCGGCGCGATCAATAATATCGCTTTACGGATTTGACTAACCGGCAGCAACGCGCAAACCACGCCCGCCAGAATAATAATAAATCCGGGGTTAGAAAGGATCATATCAATCATCGTCCCCTCCTTCACCGTAATAGCTTTCATCTCGAGCTAAAAGCTTGAACAAGGGACCGGCGCTTAAAACCACGAAACTATAGGCAATAAAGCCGAGAATGGCCCAAGAGGCGAAGAAGTCCCAAGGCGCCGCATATCCTTCAGGAAATGGATAAATAAATCCGGCCATCACAGTTATGACCAACCCGATTATGGGAAGCCAGATGAAATTATCGATAAACTTGTGATCCCCCAGAAACAGGAGTTTCCGGGACAGCGGATGAATATCCTCATCATTAGCAGGCGCGTTTTCATGTTTCGCCATTATAGGGCTCCACCTGGTAGAATTGGTTTCAAGAAATCAGCCATTGGTCCCGCATAGAAGAACAGGATCAAGGCCCCGAATGCCGTAATGACCGGCGGAATAATAACCCAGCGATGCTTTTTACGTTCTTCGGCAATATGTGCATCCGCTTTGGGATCATCTGGCGGACGCATAAAGCCGCGTATGGCGATCGGTGTCAGGTAAATCACATTCAATACAGAAGATGCAATCAACGCCGCCAACAGGATTGCTTTCCCGCTGTCGATCGCTCCGACCATCAAGAAGAATTTCGGCCAGGATCCCCCCATGGGCGGCACGCCAATAATAGACAGGGATCCGATTAGGAACGCCCCGAAGACCCATGGCATTGTCCGACCCAATCCGTTGAGTTTGGAAATCTCGGTACGGTGGGCCACAGTGTAAATCGCGCCTGCACACATGAACAAAGTGATCTTGCCCCAGGCATGCATAATGATCTGAAGTGCACCGCCCATAATCGCCATGGGTGCGGCCAGCATGGCGCCTAGCGTCACATAGGAAAGCTGAGAGACTGTGGAATAGGCTAAACGCGCTTTCAAATTATCCTGACGCAGAGCTATAATTGAAGCAAGCACAATGGAAATAGCCGCAACCCAGCTAAGGGTTGTACTCATCGGCGTCTGCGCCGCCAAAGACGGTCCGAACGTAAAGGTCACGATTTTGAGCATGGAAAACACACCCGCTTTCACAACCGCCACCGCATGTAATAATGCAGAAACTGGCGTTGGCGCGACCATGGCGTTTGGCAGCCAAGGGTGAACCGGCATTAGCGCCGCTTTGCCAATACCAAATGCAAATAGGAATAATAGGACTGACGTCGCAACGAGGCTAGTACCTGGCGGGAAGACACCTCCGACCATAAAGTCGGTCGTGCCGGCAATGACCTGAACCCCAATAATAGCGGGTAGCAATAGACCCAGCGACGTCCCCATTAAGATAAGCGCGTAAATCGTGCCTCCGCGCTTGGCCTTGGCATCCCCCTTATGGGTGACCAATGGGAAGGTCGACAATGTCAGGCCTTCGTAGAAAATAAACAAGGTGATCAGGTTTCCTGAGGCCGCGATACCCATGGCGGCGGCAATGGCGATAGCCACAAAGGTAAAGAACCGGGTTTGGTTTTTCTCATTATTGCCGCGCATATAGCCGATCGTGAACAGCGTATTGAGTATCCAGAGCGAGCTGGCAATGGCGGCAAAAGTGGCGCCCAGCGGTTCAAGTTTGAGTTTGATTTCGAAATTACCGGCAAAGGTTCCGAGACCCAGTTCCGGGCGAACACCATGGGCCACCCAGATTACCAGATGCGCCACATTGGCCAGCAAGGCAAAACCGGCAATTAACGTGACAGCTTCGCGAATATTCGGCTGTTTTCTAAATATCGGGATTAGAACCGCAGCGATCAGCGGAATAATCAGAAGCAATGCGAGCGCGGTTTGAGGATTATAAGTCATATTACCCTCCTACGCCCAAAAGCAGGACCTGCGCGGCCCCATCGGCCGCCCGGTCCATCCAATATGCATTCAGGCCAATCACGACTGACAATATCGCCAAGCCCCACATCGGGATTAACATCATGAGCGGCGCTTCTTTCTTAGCAACGACTTTTCCGTCAACTTCTGGGGGATCCTGAAAATAGGCGATCAGCAATATCCGACCGATATAGATAATAGCCAATACTGATGTCGCCATGATGACACCAACGGCCCACCACCATCCATTTGAGGCGGCAGCACTCGCCAGATTATATTTCGATACAAATCCAGCCGTAAATGGCACACCGATTAATGACAGTCCGCCTATGGTGAAGGCGCCCATTGTCCATGGCATCATTTTTGATAGGCCGCGGAAATCCTCGACGCGAGTAATTCCGTAGCGATACCAAAACGCGCCCACGGCAAAAAACAATGCCCCCTTAATAATCGCATGGTTGATCAGATGCAGGTAACCTGCAGATAAGCTCGCAGCCGTACCAATCCCGACGCCCAATAGCATATATCCAACTTGGGCGATGGAAGAAAATGCCAGGGTGCGGCGGGCATCCGTTTGGAAAATTGCCTGTAATGACGCTAACAACATGCCGAGCACCGCCATGGAGATAATCACATAGGTCAGAACCGTCCCAACATATTCAAAGCTCGGGTCAAACACCGTAAAGGTAAATCGAAGCATCAAGTAGAGCGCCGCCTTAGTAGCGGTCGATGCCAAAAACACGGTGACAAAGCTGGGCGCGTAAGCATAAGCCCCAGGCAACCACATATGAAGCGGGAACATAGCCAATTTCAGCCCTAGGCCAATAATTATAAAGCCAAACCCGATAAGCGCGGCCCGACTTCCACCGCCCAGATCTGACAGAATACGCGCCATATCGGCCATATTCAGCGTACCGGTTTCCATATAGAGAAAGCCAACACCGATGACGAAAAAGGTCGCCCCGATGGAACCCAGGATCAGATAGCGATAGGCTGCGGTTAACGCGCGTCGGTCGCGGCTTGCTCCCATCGCCACAAGAACATAGGTCGAGATTGACGACACTTCGAGAAAGACGAAAACATTGAATGCATCGCCTGTCGCTACCATGCCCAATAAACCGGCAACCCCGATCAAGAAAGCGCCGTAGAACGGTGCGCGTTTCTTGGGTTCGACTTCGGCGGCGACACTTGGTAAGCCGTAAATCGTACACAATACAGCCATAGCCGAAATCAGCAGAAGTACTGGCGTGTTCAAGCCGTCAATAACATAAGAAATACCGTGAGGCGGATCCCATCCCCCCATTTTATAAAGCTGGGTTTCGCCGCCAAATATTGTCAAAAGCAAGCCAAACGCAGCTGCAGTACAGATGAGCGTCACAATTAATGTCACGATCCAGGCCAGACGTTCGCGCGGTAAAATTGCGGTAATTGCCCCTAATAACAAAGGCAAAACAACTAAGAGCGCCGCGCCGTGGGTTATGAGCCAGGCGGGATAAGCGGAGAGAATATCCATCAGGCGTCCGTCCCTTCCAGATTATATTGGTAATCCAAACGATCAATCTCATCTTCTTCAATGGTAGCGTAAACTTCGCGTATCCGGACGACTAAGGCGAGACCGATAGCGAGCGTTGCAACACCAACCACAATGGCGGTCAGGATCAAAACATGCGGCAATGGATTTGAATATACAATCTCAGAGGCATGGGATCCGTAATCGCCGACTTTGGCGTCTGCCCCGGCCAGTTTGTTAGCAATATCCAGGGAGGCGTGATGATCACCTTTATCTTCAACCAATATAGGCGGTTGCCCGCCGGCAACTTTGCCGATGGTGATATATAAAAGAAAGACCGAGGTCTGAAAGACACTGAGGCCCACCAGCTTTTTAATCAGATTACGCGACGAAAAGACGACGTAAAGCCCAGTCATCATCAATATGATAACGACCGAATAATGATAATTTTCGAGAATTGTTGTCAACATTACCAGTCCTCGTCTGATAAATCGGGTTCACGGCTGCCAAAGGCATAGAAGATCGCGAGCATAACGCTGGCCACGGCCAATAAAACACCCAGTTCAACCAATAAAATGCCGTAATGCTGTCCGTTATAAGATTTTTCAGCCAGCACGCTGTAATTCAGATATTCCGCCCCCAGCAGCCAGGTAATGACACCGGTTCCGCCGTAAACAAGAACGCCGAGCGTCATACCAATACGGACCCAGCTTGGAGGGATCGCCTTTTTAGCTTCGTCCAGCCCGAAAATCAGGGCATATAAAATCACGGAAGCGGCCAGGATTACGCCGGCCTGAAATCCACCCCCTGGCCCGTAATCCCCGTGGAACTGAACATAAAATGCAAATAAGGCAATAAGTGGGATCAAAAATTTTGAGACCACTCTTAAAATGACATGAGGGGTCATGATGAACTCCCTTTCTTGGTGGTCGTGCGTTTTCGCGTTGTCGTTTTTTTAGCTGGCGCTTTCTTGGCACTTGGTTTTTTAGGTGCCGTTTTGCGCCGAGTGGTTTTCTTCGCAGCCGGTTTTGGTTTATCCGGAGTTGGCATTGGCCGTTTGCGGGCTGCGGGCGCTGCGGGTTTATAAATCTGTGGCCCCTCAGGCGCCGCGCGCCAGCGCCCGGCATTTCCGTTTAACCCCAAAAGAAGAAGCACGCCTAATCCGGCCGTGAAGACCACGACAACCTCACCAAATGTATCAAAACCGCGATAGCTGGCCAATACCGCTGTCACGACGTTGGGAATGTGTATTTCATCTGCCGTCCGGTCGAGATAATCCGTCCCGACATAGCTGTTCGCCGGTGAGTGCGGATCGCCATAGGCCGGCATATCACCGACCGCATAAAACAGAGCCAATCCGGCCGCGACAACGACAATAAGTGATCCGATTTGACGAGACATCGGCACGGTTTTGGATTCTCGGTCCGCTAAAAGCATAGCCGCCAACATCAAGACAGTAGAAACACCCGCCCCTACGGCGGCTTCGGTAAAGGCGACATCAACGGCGTCCAAAGAGACAAACCAAGCCGCGGATACAAGGCTATAAACCCCTTGAAGCATAACGATCGCAAACAGGCTGCGCATGCGCACAATGGCAAAGGCCACAACAACCAACATGGCCATAAAGCTGACATCTAAAATGAATGTTGAAGGTCCCATTAGTGCCCCTCCTCTGCAGTCGCAGTCGGATCCGGGGCCCGGTATTTACCCAGTAGCGGCTTTAGTCCCGCCTGATGCGCCGCGCTTGCGACCGCATGGGTCGCAGTCGGACTTGTAACCAGTAAAAACAGACCCACAAGCAAGAGCTTTAAAGTCATCGGCGACCAACCGGCCTGAATAATAAGGCCCAGCAAAATCATTTCCGCACCCAAAGTGTCTGTCATGCCGGCCGCGTGAAGGCGGGTGTAAAAATCAGGCAGTCGTAAAACGCCAAGGGTCCCACCCAATACGAAGAAAAGACCAATTGCGATGGACAACATTGAGGCCAGATCCCGAAGACCTGCCAGAATTGCAGACCAATCGGTCCCAGGACCCGCTTGGCTCGCTGCATCTCCAGCGGCCATCATCAGGGAGATAATCATACTTTATCTCCCTTGGTCACTTGCTTGTCGATATGGGCGTCTGCCAAAGATACATCCAGAGCCCGATAGCTGAAGAATTTCAAAACGGCGATCGTAGCGATAAAATTCATCAACGCGTAAAGAATAGCGATATCGACACCATCAGGTCGATCGATCACGAAACAAAATACGCAAAGAAATAAAACGGTTTTAGTGCCGAATGAATTGACGGCGAGCAACCGATCATAAAGCGTCGGCCCAAGCAAAAGACGACCCAGCATCAGGGCCATACTCACCAATACAAAAAAGGCGGCTGCGAGATTGAAATAAGCCAGGCTGACTTCCATCATGACTCGGTCTCCTCTCCGATTGAACGAGCGGATCGCTCCCCCATTTCCTTGAAACCGTCTGGATGGCTCATTTCGGTTAAGAGCGCATGGACGAGAATTTCATCTTCATCGATTTTAACGCTGACCGTACCAGGCGTTAAAGTGATCGAATTCGCAAAAACAGTTTTGCCAATCTCCGTATTGGGTGAAGCCGGGATTTTGACCATGGTCGGCGAAACTTCGAGATCAGGGCTCATGACCGCCTTAACGACTTCAACATTGGCTTTGACGATTTCTTTAAAAAGCCAGACCAGATATAGAAGAGTTTTTGGAACCTTGTAATAAGGAACGGTTTCTTCATCGAAAATTTTCATCCGATGGACAAGACCCAACACCAATGCAATCGATACGGCACCTAATATAAGCAGCATAGGCTTATCCAGATATCCGGATAGCGAAAGCCAATATGCGACCAAAGCCAGTATTAAAATACCTGAATATTTCAGCAAATCTGTCTCCCACCCGGTTGGCGTTTTCGCTCAATAGTTTGGGCAGGTTTAGCGGGATGCTGGCGTCGGGCCAAGCATTTTCGATAAAAATATTAAGGTTTTTTGGCCTTAAGGGTTGGGTTTGTGACTAAAGACCAAGGCCGCCGTAATCGCCGCCGCACCGTAATCTTCTTCACGGGGAATCACCCCGTCTTTAATCAACCTGAGGACGTCCGCATTTAGAGAGGATGTGAGCGACCAGTTCCAATACCGCAAGACCGTTTGGGCCTTATCCGTTGATATCTCATCATAGGTCGCAACGACCCGGGTCAGGTCCGGATGCTCCGAACCGTCCGCATTTAAATGCGGGCGTTTCATCGCCTTCCAAAGGCGCGTAATATATTCCCGCTTCAATCCGGCAGCCTTGCACAAAACACCGATCGCCTCTCCGGATTTATCCGTGAGGATCTGAGCGCCCGTCGCCGGTTTGATACCAGCGATATAGGAAATTTCCTGCGTGATCTTGCGGGTCATGCGATGAAGCTCCGCCGCTTCAATCGCTTCTTCTAGGTTTTCAAATTCACTTCGCTCAATGGCCGCGCGGTTTCGTTGACGACGTTCTATAAACTGTAAGGCTTTTCGAGCCGCCGGGTCAGACCAACCATCGGCGGCGGCTTTTGGAAACAGATCCGCACAGGATTGTTGCAATACGGTTCGGGCAATCGAAAAACGCTTTAACAGTTTCCGTCGCTCGGGGGCTTTGGCCCACCAGAACATGGTTAGCCCATGGGAAGGACGTAATTCCGGGCGCGGCAATAAGAGTTTCACATAGGGTTCGTGATTTCGCGACATAGTGAGAATACGCTGCAGCGCTGTTTCACTAAAATTACTGCCGGGATTATTCAGAAGCGTTTCGACAACATCTTCTTCCATGAACTCGACCAGAACATCTGTCACGGCATCGGATATATTACGACGCATCGCAATGACTTTACGATGCTCGCCCGAGACTTTGCGAGAGATTTGAATAAGATCAGAATCCGTAAGGCTCTTGGTTTTTTCCAGAACATGTTTCGCGACTTGTATGTCGTCCTTAGCCAGAATAACCAGAATAGTTCTAGGGGCCTCGTTGAGCATAGTCAGGCGCTTGGCAACACTTTCTCTGAGCTCAATATCAGCGGTCCTTAGCATTTCGACCAGGACATCGCCGGCCATATGCCGTTCCTGCGGCGCCAACTGACTTTCAGGGATGCAAATAACATCGGCCAGACGCTTGGCCAGCGCCCGTCGCACGTCAAATTTCGGTTCGGCCACCGGCTGGGGTGTCGGTGCCAGCTCTAATGCCGTATTGGCTGTCATATCCACTTGCCTTCTACGCAAACGCGTTTGGTTGCGAATCATATTAAATTGGAGGTGTTAACCAAGAATGACCGAAAAGCGGGTATTTTCAGGACATACATCCCAACTTTACCCTTGAAACGCGACTATGACACGGTATCAGAACCGAACCATAAGAGACCCATATGCCCTTTTCAAAAACCTCCAATAACTTACCCCCTAAGCCTCAAAAAATTCCTCATAGAACTGAGCAATTGGGTCGGATCCGAGTTGATGATTATCATTGGATGAAGGATGAAAACTGGCAGGTTGTGGTGAAAGACCCGTCCCGGCTTGATCCCAAAATTCGAAACCATCTTGTCGCGGAAAACAGCTATACCCAGTCAATCATGGCAGATTTCAAAGACCTGCAATCCGAACTATTTGAGGAAATGAAGGGTCGGATAGATCCGGTTGACCAACAGGTCCCCATGGCCGACGGACCCTATGCCTATTTTCACCGTTACCGTGACGGGGACCAACATGGATATTATGCCCGCACTCCAATTGATGGGGCACGTAACGCTACCGGCGAGGACGAATTGCTGCTCGACGCTGATAAGTTGGCTGGGCCCAATAGTGGGTATTTTGATCTGGGCGATGTGGCCCATAGTCCGGATCATCAACAGCTGGCCTATGCGGTCGATCAATCGGGATCCGAATATTACGAAATTTTCGTCGGTTTGATTGGTAAAGAACCTCAATCAAGCGGGATAAAGCAATCTACAGGTCGAATGGTCTGGGCGGCCGATTCAAAAACATTGTTCTGGGTCGAACATGATGACAATCACCGACCTTCCAAAGTCTATGCCAAAGACCTCAGCGACGAGACGGCGAGTGCCGCTCTGATATATGAGGAATTTGACCCCGGATATTTTGTCTCTATTGGCAAAAGCGAAACCGGCGATTTCATTTTTATCAACACCCACAATCACACAACCAGCGAGATCTGGGTTATCAATGCCCACACCCCCCTTTCAGACCCAGAATGTTTCGCAAGGCGCAAAGATGGGTTGGAATATAGCCTGACCGAACACGGTGATTATTTTTATATTTTAACCAATTCAGAGGGTGCAACGGATTTTCAAATCCAGAAAGCCCCTAAACACGCACCCTATGTTTTAAAATGGGCGCCGTGGTTAAAGCATGTCCCAGGTGAGTTAATCCTCGGCCTTGAGAGCTATGAAAATTTCCTGGTTCGACTGATCCGGAAAAACGCCCTGCCCCGCATTATCATCACAGATATGCGCGACGGATCGGAAACCGATATCGATTTTGACGAGGAAGCCTTCTCTCTAGGTCTAAGCGGCAGTCTGGAATTCCAAACGCCGTGGCTTCGATTTGTTTACGCGTCTCCGACGACCCCGTCTCAGACCTTCGATCTTAATATGGAGACCGGCGAACGGGTTTTGAGAAAGACCCAGCATATCCCGTCCGGCCATGATCCGTCTAAATACGCAACCGAACGCCTGCACATCAAAGCGCGGGATGGAGAGGAAATCCCTGTTACCGTTATTTATAAATCTGATATCCGCAAAGACGGATCCGCGCCGCTCATGCTTTATGGTTACGGGTCATATGGTTTGACCGAATCCGCGCGTTTTCGCTCAACCATTCTATCCCTTGTTGACCGCGGTTTTATTTTTGCGGTTGCTCATATTCGAGGGGGTATGGCCAAGGGTTATCAATGGTATCTGGATGGCAAGCTCGAAAAGAAAACCAATACATTTAATGATTTTGTCGATGTTGGACGAGCTCTGGCTGAGATGAACTATACCAAACAGGGCAAAATCGTTGGCATGGGAGGGTCCGCCGGTGGTTTGTTGGTCGGGGCGGCACTTAATCAGGACCCGAACCTGTTTGGCGGCATCATTGGGGCTGTGCCCTTTGTCGACGTGTTAAATACAATGAGCGATGATACTTTGCCCTTAACCCCCCCGGAATGGCCTGAATGGGGCAACCCACTTAAAGATGAAGAGGCCTATGATCGGATCGCGGGATACTCGCCTTATGACAATATTTCCGATCAGGATTATCCGCCCGTCCTGATTACCGGGGGCTTGACGGACCCGCGGGTCACCTATTGGGAACCGGCCAAATGGGCGGCCAAGCTCAGGGATCATCAGACAGGCGATGCCCCGATATTGCTCAAGATCAATATGGAAGCCGGCCATCAAGGGGAATCGGGACGATATGACAGTCTCAAGGAAGTGGCGCTCGAATATGCCTTTGCCTTCGCCGCCGTCGCTAGTTAAATATTTCCTTTCCAGCCCGGTATTCAGCATCATATGCGTCTTTATAGGACAGGCAGACATCGCTGATATCGAGAACACCAGTCAGCGGATATTCTTTATAGGCCCGGTCGATTTCCTCCATGCATCTTAGCCGCCCTTGCTCTTTAATAAAGGTACAACGGTCTTCGATTGCCTGACGTTCGGCTTTGACAAAGCTGATCCATTTATTAGCGCTATTCCTTTGACTTGACCCACCCGGGACCATTTCAAAGGCCATAACCGCTTCGTCTTGCGATTTATATTTAGCGGTTATTAAACGGCTTTCCTTTGTGCTGGTTTTGCACTCCGGACGTTCGGCCTGTTGAGATTTCTCATAACGACAGGTTGCAATCAACATCCAGCCTTTGCCGCGATCATAGCCCCGATCCATGGCCGTTTTCAAAGCCCGTTCCGCCTTTTGACAATCAGCGCGGTTGATCAGCGCCTCACCGAGGGCCGCATGTAATTTGTCGCCGGTAGACTTTTGCACCGCTTTTTCTAGGACCGGGATAGCTCGGTCATATTCTCGGGCCTGTCGCCAGAGATTTGACAATTTCTCTAGATTTTCTTGGGAAGATTCTACCCGCCCTTGCGCCATTTCCTCCTCCAGAAGACGGGCACCCCAGTAGGGAATATCGTAAAACCCGTAATATTGAACCAGTCGCAGCAACTCGGCTTCTTCCGTTAGCAGACCTTCATCATACATCAGCACATTAACATCAAAGGCGGCGCGCTCTTCGCCTGCGGCCGACAATACAGATGCCCAGCTTTGCCAGAGCGTTTTATCATCCGGCCAGCGGGTAATCATTTGCCGAATAACGTCCGCTTGTCGTGGCCGATCTTCGAGTTGCGCATATATAAAATAGAGCAGGTCAAAATGTTTGCGCTCTTTAACCGATACGCCGTCAAACCAGCGTTTGGCCCAAGGTAGGGCTTTGGAAAAATTCTTCTGATCAATCCAGGCCTGGGTCAAAAGTTGGAAATGCGCCGAGGACAACTGACCGCCATTGCGGTGCCATTTTTCCAATATGTCGGCACCGCGTAAGGACTGGCCGTTGGCGATCAATAGCTGAGCCAAAGCCACTTCGATCTGGGTGTGCTCGCTCTTAGGCAACCCCCCTGCCTCCAGGCTGGCTTTAAAACTTTGAATTGTCCGAGAATGATCGCCGAGTTCAAAATAGCTCGATCCCTGCATGCGCAGCAATGTGGCCCGTTCAAAATTTGAAAGCGATCCCTCGGACAGAGCCTTGTCTATCACGCCGATTGCATCGGAATATTGACCATCTGTGATGAGCGTTTGCGCCTTTAATGCCTGCGCACCAATCCTTGCGCTAAACTGATGATTTTGTTCGTCTTGAGCATGACCCAGGGTTCCGCCGCAAAAAAGAATTGCGGCGGTCAAAGTGATAAATTTACGCATCTTCTACTCCGGGATCGGACGGCCGTTTTCGTCGCGAAGATCAAACACGATCACCTCACGCATTCCGGTTTTAACAACCGCCTCACCGCCGACCCGGCGCGGGCGATATTTCCAACCCTGTACGGAGCGGATTGAAGGGCGCTTGAAATAGCTTGCGGAACAAAAACCCGTCCGCACATTCATAGGCGCCCCATTGGCATTCAGATCAAATATCACCTCGCACCGTCCTGATTTTTCCGCTCGCGGCGGCATAATCGGCGGAATGCGCACAATAGGTTGTTCCTGTTGTTCGTCGGGAACAATATTTACCTCTACCCCGTCCAGCATCGGATCCGGAATATCTATGATGATTTCGACTGTTTGAGCCGGCGGTTCACTCGGTGCGTTCGTATCCAAGAACCCCATTTCGGGCGGTGGTGGCGGGACTTCCACAGTCTTAAGCTCCGGTGGTGTAATCTCGCGTGAAGTTATCTGGATATCTTCGACAATCGGATTAATCAGCCATTGTGCGGCTTTGTGTTTCTCCGAAGGTGTGAACTCAACGCGGATCATGGCCATCATGGACAGGCCCAGTCCAAAAGCCATGACCACGCCGCCGGTAGAGCTCATTAAAAATCGAAATGGTGAATACATATTTTCCTCCCTATTTTGTTATTTAATAACATAAATTGAGCATTAATGCAATAGTATAACATCACTCATGGAAAAGAAGGCAAAGAAAAACCCCGGTCAAAGCCGGGGTCTAAAACAATATTATGTTGGTCGGACTACTCGTCCTGCCCCACCTTTTGGCGGTATAGGCTGTCAAATTTCGCCTTATACTCCTGACATTCGTCCTCAAGCTCAAATTCACCGGTAAAGACCTGCGCGTCATAGGCCTGACGGATCTTGATAATGCAAAGTTCTTCGGCAACAGACGCCTCAAACACACACCGATCTTCGACCGCTTTGGCTTCAGCCCGGATAAAGGAAATCCATTTCTTGGCGTTACGGCCTTCCCGCGAGGATGACGGCACATTGTTAAACGCCTCAACCGCGCGGTTACGCTTTTGGTTTTTAACAGAATTCGCGCGTTGCTCTTTAGTCGTTTCCGCACAGACTGCCCGATCTTCTTTCTGAGCATCCTCATAACGACATGTCGCAATCAACATCCAGGATTTGCCCGCATCATAGCCTTTATTGATCGCGGACTTGAACGCGTCTTCGGCTTTGACACAATCGCCTTCATTATAAAGGGCTTCACCAAGGTCAGCATAAAGCTTAGCCCGACCCGATTGTTGCGCTGCACGTGTCAAAATCGGAATAGCGCGCTTATATTCGCGGGCCTGACGGAAAAGGTCAGACAGTTGGACAAGCTTTTCAGCAGATTGAGCGATACGGCCCGCATTCATTTCTTTTTCCAGAATTTCTGCGGCCTGGAATGGCATGTCGTAGAAGCTGTAATACTGAACAACTTTCATCAGATCTTGCTCGGAATTAAGCGCACCGCCAAGATAAAGCATTTTGTTCACTTCAAAGGCCTCGGCTTCGCGTCCGCCATTAGCCAGCAAAGATGCCCAGCTATCCCATAACTGTTTATCGTCCGGCCATTGGCCAATCATGGCCTTAACGATATCGGCCTGACGACCTGGCATTTTCAAATTATTGTAAAGGAAATTCAGCAGATCGTAATGCTTACGTTCTTTTGGGCTCGCGGCTTGGAACCATTTTTCAGCCCAAGGCAAAGCCTTGCTGTAATTCTCTGACTGTACCCAGGCTTGGGTCAGCATTTCGACATGGGTATTCTTAGCCTGGCCGCCCCGGTTAATCCAGTTTTCAAGCATTTGCGCGCCTTGCGCGTAGGAACCGTTGGCGATCAATAGCTGCGCAATATTAACCCGGAGCGCATCACTTTCATTTGGAAGGAGCCCGCCCGCATTAATGGCGTTTTCAAAAGAAGAAATTGCCTGGCTATATTGGTTCAACTCGTAATATGCCGCGCCCTGCATCTGATAGATAGTGGAGCGCTCATAAGCGTTGAGATTTGAAATACCCAGAGCTTCGTTCAGTTTACTGACGGCCGGGCTATATTGGTTGCTATTCATAAACTGAAGCGCTTCATTCACCACGGCGCCGGCTTTGGCACCGAATTGGCGACCTTCTGTGGGCGCATCTTGCGCATAGGCAACCGCAGGTGAAACGGCATTTATTGTGCCGACGCTCAGGACAGCAACTGCACCCATAAGAAGCCAGTTTTTCAATTTAGATGATGTTTTTGAGCCACTCACAGCTTGATCTCCAATTTCAACATTCATTGCCCAATCGGGCCAAGAAGCGATCGATACCGATCGCTAGAAAATTACTCCGGAATAATCCGACCGCGCTCATCCGTCAGACGGAAGGTAATCTTACTTTCCACGCCTGAACGGGAAACAGAACGTCCATCAACAATTTTCGGATTATATTTCCACTTTTGAACCGATTTGATCGAAGCGCGCTCAAACAGGCTTTGTGAACAAGAGGTAGCCACCACATTAAATGGCTGCCCTTCCGGGCTCACATCGAACCGAACTCGGCAGTGACCAGATTTTTCAGCGCGCGGTGGCATGATTGGCGGGATACGCACCAAGGGCTGCGCGTCGCGGTCACTGACCTGGATTTTAAAGTTTTGACGGTCAATCTTCGGCGGCTCAAACTCAGGAATAGCTCCCTCAACAGACGCAATCGCCTCTGTTGGTTTCGCAGCCTGCTGACGTTCAATCTGCGGCGGCGGAGGCGGTGTTACCACTTTTTTGACCTGCTGAACCTTGGTCTCGCGACGGATGACTTTAACATCTTCAACCGTTGGATTGATCTCAAAATTCGCAGCGCCGTATTTTTCCTTGGCTTCAAACTCACCTGAGATCAAACGGATCATCAGAGTGAAAAGCAGGAAAGTTAAAATTGCCGCGACAGGGACAAATAACAACCATCTAACAAATGAACCCATTTGCTTTCTCCTTTAATTCGTCGAAACAAGCGTCCGGATATTCATATCCTGGAGCATGTTTTGAATTTCCATGACGACGCCCGCTTCCGCATTTTTATCACCAATAATGGCTGCTTCAGCTTTCGGATTTTCGTCTTTCATGGATTGAATGACCGGGCGGATTTCACTTACGTCATATGGACGTTTATCAATCCAGACCTCATTCAGCTCGTTGACAGCGATCAAAATTGTTGGATCCATAGATTTCTCCAACGTCGCTTCTGGTTTGAGCGGGTCTATACCTGGCGTTTTTACAAAGACCGATGTGACGATGAAAAAGATCAGAAGAATGAAGACGACATCCAACATTGGAGTCATGTTCAACTCGGTATCTTCTTCTTCGACATTTACGCGACTACGTCTGGCCATAATGTTACCTTATCACAAAATTTGTTCAACTTCAATCTTATTGCGCAGACGGTTATGTTCGCACAATTTCGATCTTCGTCGCCATGTTTTTACTGTCAAAACCGTCTTTCAACCCGACCAGCAAATCATGTTTGGCCTGAGCGTGAACCCGAAGAATGATACTCGCACCCGGCTTGTCAGCGAGAAGACGCTCAACAGCCAATGATACACGATCACACTCCGTTTGACGGCTATCCACTGAACAGCTGTTTTGCTCATCCACATAAACCGTAATGGCCGGCTTCGGATTTGATGGTGTATCGTCATCCGGTGGTGGCGGAGGCTGTGTCAGATCGATCCCTTTTTCATCTAGAAACGTTGCCGTCACGATGAAAAAGATCAGCATGATAAACACGATATCGAGCATGGGAGTCATGTCGACAGCTGCGTCATCATCCCCTGAATTTCTACGACGTCTTCTCATGATTATGCCGTCCCTAATTCGTCTGCAAAATGAGCGGTTTCGCGCTTACTTTTGCGGTCAAAATGGTTTGGAAAATAAAGCCCGGACAGAGCCACCATCATACCCGCCATTGTCGGAATCGTCGCCTTAAAGACGCCGCCCGCCATAAGACGTGCATTTGATGATCCTGACAATGCCATCACGTCAAACACTTCGATCATGCCTGTCACAGTGCCAAGCAATCCCAATAAAGGCGCGATAGCAACCAGGGTTTTAATAATCCCAACATTTTGGTCGGTTTTAACTTTAACCTGTGAAACCATCTCGTCCCGAATGGCGTGTGCGCGCCAGGATGTTTTGTCAGACCGGGCTTCCCATTCCTGCTTCAAAGCCTTTTTCATCGGCTTATGAGCAAAGAAGTAATAGGCGAACCGTTCGAGAATGAAGCTCCACAATACGAAGGCAGCAATCATGATGACGAAAAGTACGTTTCCGCCGGTCCCCAGAAATTCCTGGAGACCATTAAAAGCTGCGACTGGATTTAGAAAGTCCATGGACCTCTATCCTTTCCTTTGGGCCAGGGCTTAAGCGCCCCGGCTTTCCACGTGGCGTGCCACGATACCTGCTGACTGCTCTTCAAGTGTACCCTGCACCCCACGGGCCAGAGACGAACAGAAACTGTGCAGAATAAGGAGAGGAATAGCGGCGATCAGTCCGAGCATGGTTGTGACCAGCGCTTCGGAAATACCACCGGCCATCAACTGTGGATCACCTGTTCCGTAGATCATCATGGCCTGGAAGGTCTTGATCATACCAGTAACCGTACCCAGAAGACCCATCAGGGGAGCAATACCAGCCCCCAGCTTCAACAAGTTCAAGCCACGCTCAAGCTTTGGCGATTCTTTCAGGATCGCTTCGTCCAGTACCAGCTCAACAGTTTCCGCATCTTTGTTCTTGGCGTTGTCGTAAGCCATCATAATCCGGCCCAGCGGGTTTGATTTCGAAGCTTGCGCTTTACGCTTCTGACCACTCACGGCCGTCGATGTCAGGAAGAGACGAATAATGTTTAGAATACCAAACAGTGAGCCAACAGCGGCGAGCAAAATAATCAGCTTACCAATAAAGCCACCTTGCTCGATCCGCTCACCAACAGTTGGGAAACGCTCAAATGACTTAAGCAATCCGCCGCGGGTTGGATCGATTGGCGCATAAACAACAGAACCTGCAGATGCCTTAGTGACATCGGTAGCGGCTGAATTAATGGCACCACCAGGCTGCTTTGGCAGACGGGCCAGAGAAATACCACCCGCCTCTGCGGCAGGCGTATAATCAAGGAATTGCGCACCATTTGTAGTAAATGCCGCAAATGGACCGACCCGTGTTACAGATTGAGGTGCACCGTCATTTTCGTTGGCAACCGCAGCATCAAACACAGCCACTTGGCGCTGAGCCTGAATTTCCTGCAACATAGATTGCCAGATCGCGTTCAGATCATCTGTGCTTGGAAGCGCTTTTGATTCTGAAATGCGGCCCAGAACTTCAGTCCGTGTCGGATATTGCGCTGTGATCAGCGAGCTGTCCAACATGGCTTTAAATTCACCGGCTTTCGCACGGGCCAGACCAAACACTTCACCAAAATCACCCTGAGCGGCCTTAAGGTCATCCCCCAGAGCATCAATACGATTTTGGTTGGAATCGAAGGTATTCTGTACAGAACGTGCACGAGCCTCCAGCGTGCTGAGCTCGCGACGGGCCTCAGCCAGCTTACCGGCTTGTTGGTCGCGGCGCTGACGAAACTCGGCTTCGCGCTGACGATTTTCCGCCTCAGTTTGAGCGGCATCATTTCTGACCTTGCTTAAAAGATCCGAAATAGATGTAATTTGCGCTGAAGCTGGGGTAGCCGACATCATCACCGACGCCGCAACTACAGCAATTGTAGATTTTTTGAACAATTTCATTGACTTACTCATGATTAAATTTCTCCCGCTTAATTGGCGACAACCGGCGCCATAACCATAGCCGGCGCGGCCTCACCTTTGGCGATACGAATAGCTTGGCGCATTTCCAGCGCACGTCCGCCGTCAAGCTGATCCCAGGACTTCGTCCCCATATTATAGAGAGCGATTTCGCTTTCATCCTTAGTCATATAGACCAATGCTACACGGCCAAAACGGATAAAGTTCACAACATTCCCTGGCTTAGTCGGGTGTGCCCCCTCATATGAATCAAGTCCCTGTCCGTAAGACACCTCAACTTTAAATGAGTTTAAAACCTGTCGATATTGCTCAGCAGGAGACACGTCTGGGTCAGCAAGAATTTCCTTAACGCGCTCAACCCGCGCCAGACGCTCATCCATGAGGAACGGCACATCCGCCTTGATAGAGTCCTCAATGGCAGCCGTCATTTTAAGCATCATGGGCACCATACCCTGCTTAATAGACTCAACGGTCCCAAGCTGCTTGTTCAACGACTCAATCTCCGATTTCTGCGACTGCAGGTAAATGTCCTGCTGATCCACAAATAAGGCTATATTGTCTTTTTGTTGCAATACGGCCCGGAATTCACGGATCATCTGATCCGCTTCATCATCCAATTGAGCGACCCGCTCCTGTGAGGCAGCACTGGCAGCCGTCGAGGCCTTAGCCGCGCTCATTGCGCTATCAAGCTGTGCGTAGGCCGGGGTAGCAAATGCTACCGCCGTGACACCCGCCAGCAAGAGGCGCTTGGCTATTGAAAAGTTCGACATGGTTTCCTTCCAAGTTAGTTTCAATTTATTTTGCTCCACGAGTTTCTCCCGCGGTTCGTATGGGCGGCAGTTCCCTGCCTTGGTTTTTGCAACCCATACGGCTTGCAAAATTCTGTTTGGGCTTTCACCCTTTATTGGAGCGCCAGCCCCAAAACCTTTAATTCGCTATCAGAACAGGTGCTTCGACAACGCCCGGCGCCGCTTCGCCTTGTGCAATCCGCACAGCCCGCTTGATCTCAAGTGCCGCACCGCCAGTCACCTGATCCCAGGCTTTAGTCTCGGGATTGTACCGAAGGACTTCACTGCCATCCGTTTGCGCATAGGCAAACGCCAAACGTCCAAACCGCAAATATGATCCGTCCTTCAATTCGCCTGCCAGATCATCGACTGACAGACCCTCTTCCAATTTCTTTTCCTGAGAACTTGTCAGCGCACATTTTGAGCTCCCCGCATTATCGCGGCAAGCGGCCAAACGGGTTCCCGGCTCTGACGGATGATCTCCGGCATAGGCCTCCAGGGTCTGACCGTAATTTACCTCGGCATTATAAACATCCAAAGCCCGACGCCATTTGTCCGCCGGAGACGCCTCTTTGTCCTCGACAAGCTCTTCCAAGGCGCCCAATCGCGCAAAGCGCTGTTCGGCATTAAAAGGCAGATCTGCGTCAATTTCATTTGAAATGGCAGCGGTCATCTTGCTCAACATGGGATCCACCGAGTCGATTACACCTTGAGTATCCGCAATCTGCTTTCGCAGAGACTCGATCTCGGCCTGTTGTGAATTGATATAAACTTCCTTGTGCGCAATCGCGAGTTTCATATCCGCGATCTGCTGTAGAAGCTGGGCGTATTCGGCTGCCGCCGCATCACCTGAATCCTGCGCCAGCGATAAGGAAGAAAAGCTGACTGTAACAAGCAGGCCCAAGCCCGCCATTTTAACATATGACATCGTCGTGGGAAAATTGACCACTCACGTCCTCCAAAAAGTTCCTATGCTTCTAAGCATAATTGTCGTTCTGGCTTGGACGCTACACCGCTAAAAATATTTAATCAATCGTTAGCATGTAAAGAAAACGAATTTTTTTTAATTTTTTGGGAAATCGACAATATATATATAATGTGAACTGGCTGGGGTACCTGGATTCGAACCAGGGATGGCGATACCAAAAACCGCTGCCTTACCACTTGGCCATACCCCAGCATTTCACGGATATGTCGTGGTTGCGGCGGCCTTCTATACCGAGATTTTTTAAATTGCAATGGGCTATTCCAAAGATTTTTTACCGAGAAAAATAACTCCATATTTTGGTCATCATAGCCAAGACTAATCTAAAGGTTTTGTCTTACTAATCTTATCTCCATCTGCATAAATTTATCGATAAACGAGAAAGTTACTTCCCTTCCACAACTTTCCTCCCTATATAGATTTCGAAATATAGGAACTCTCATGAAACGCTTCTTTATTACTGTCGTCGGAACAGTCGTTGGAATTTTTGCTTTCTTCTTTTGCCTGATATTGCTGTTTATGGTGCTTGGTATTTTCAGCGGCATTGGAAATTCTTTTAAACCCAAAGATGAATATGTCCTGACTATGGATCTTAGATATCCGCTGCGTGACCATGCAGGGCAGGATAATCTTTTTGGCGCAACGCCATTAAATGTGGTCGATATAGTCTTGGCACTTAACAGCGCGAAAGATGACCCGGCGGTCAAAGGCCTTCTCATTCGAGCCAATGAATATGGTATGGTGCCCGCCAGCGCCGAAGAAATTCGTCTTGCCATCAAAGACTTCCAATCCAGCGGCAAAAAGGTAATCGCCCATTCACAGGGTTTTGAGGGCACGTCCTTTACAGGATATATGGCAGTCTCGGCTGCGGATGAGATCTGGCAACAGGACACCACAGCCTTTTCCGTCGCAGGTATCCGATCCGAAGTTGGATTTTACAAAGGTGTATTTGATAAAATCGGCGCCCAACCCGAAATCGAACAATTTCACGAATATAAATCAGCAGCCAACGCTTATATGGAAACCGGGTTCACAGACGCTCACAGAGAATCAACCACATCCCTGCTGGAGTCATTATATAATGTCGGCATCGCCCACATTGCCGAAGACCGTGACCTCAGCTCTGCAGAAGTCGAAACCGTTTTCAAATCCGCCCCCCACAGTGCGGAAGCCGCCAATGACGCCGGCATGACCGATAAATTGGGGCACTTCCTAGACGCCAAAGATTACATTCAGGATGTCGCTGGTGGCGACAATGTCAAATTCAAGGCGATCCAATCCTATCAACCGAGCGTGAATTATGGCAGCCCGACAATTGCGTTTGTTGGAGGCCAAGGTCCAGTTGTCAATGGTCGCTCCGCTGACGGATCCAGTCCCTTCTCAGACAGTATAACCATGGGCGGAGACACCGTATCCGAAGCCCTTAACGCCGCAGCCGAAGACAAGTCCGTTAAGGCCATTGTCTTTCGGGTCAGTACAGGCGGCGGGTCGGCTATCGCGTCAGATCAAATTCTTGATGCCGTTTTACGCGCGCAAGAGGCCGGAAAACCTGTTGTCATCAGCATGGGTCAATACGCAGCCTCTGGCGGTTATTACGTATCCGCTAAAGCCGATGAGATTGTTGCGATGCCGACGACGATTACCGGATCTATTGGTGTCCTTGGCGGCAAAGTCGCGTTACGTGAAACATTCGCAAAAATTGGCTATAATATTGAAGACGTCAATATTGGCGGAGAATTTGTCAGCGCATTCTCGGGCGACGAACCCTTTACTCAGGCCCAGCGCGCCGCCTATCGCAGGCAAATGGCTGAAATATATGAAGACTTTACAACACGTGTCGCGGAGGGTCGCGAAATCCCACTCGAGGATGTTCTGGAAATTGCCAAAGGTCGCGTCTGGACGGGTGATCAGGCCGAAGAGCGTGATCTGGTCGACCAGCAAGGCGGGCTTTTGGCTGCGATCGCGGCGGCCAAAAATCTCGCGGAAATAGATGAAGACAAAGATATTTATCTTAAATCTTTCCCACGGCCTAAAACAACAGCCGAACAGCTAGAGCAGTTATTTGGGCAAACCGTATCGGCGCAGTCTGACCTTCAAGCTTTAAGGGAAATTGCCGAAATGCCAGAAGTTCAAGCGATCCTTAAGGCCCGTGCAGGCCTGGAACCTCGCCAGGAACTCAAAGCGGAATTGCCTAAGATAGATTAGTTAAACCAATACTGGAACCATCATGGCCACTTGAATGCTGTAATATCGCTCAAGCTTGATTAAAATGACTCTTTCATGAAGAATTTCGAACAACCGTGTTATTTTTAGGCACTCACAACATTGTCAAATTTCTTCCCTAGACCTGCCTGACGACTTATCCTAGGTGACAAGTCAGAGGGTTAACGTTATATTTCGCCCCGATAATAAAGGGCGAGACTGAGGAAAATCAGACACTTATGGGTATTCCATTCGTAAAGTCATTTGAGTTTGACTACGGGGTTGCAGCGCAGATTAGCCCCCTCGTCCAACGCATTGTTGCCGATAATCCGGGCCCTTTTACCTATACCGGGACAGGGGTTTACATCATCGGCGACAAATCCGTCGCTGTCATTGACCCCGGCCCGGACAAACCGAGCCATAAATCCGCTTTGTTGAAGGCCCTGGATGGCCGAACTGTCAGCCATGTTTTTGTGACCCATCATCACATCGACCATTCCCCATTAGCCGCTCCGATTGCCGAACATTTTGGTTGTAAGGTTTATGGCTTTGGGCAGCAAACTCGCACGCCTATCGGAGGAGAAGTTCGTCTTGAAGCCGGCGATGATTTATCTTTTAAACCGGATGTCGAAATCCGGGACGGCGATATGTTTCACGGCGATGGCTGGACCTTTGAAGCCATTCATACACCGGGTCACACCTCTAACCATATGTGTTATGCATTGCAGGAAGAAAACGTCTTGTTTTCCGGTGATCATATTATGGGTTGGTCAACCAGTGTCGTCAGTCCACCGGACGGCCATATGGGCGACTATCTGCACAGCCTGCACAAAGTTCTGGATCGGAATTTTGACCGGATTATCCCCACGCATGGCCCGGTGATTGAGGATCCTGCGCCGTTTGTTCGTGCTTATATCGACCATCGCCTGGACCGCGAAAATCAAATCTGCGGCGCCCTTTCAAGTGGCATCACCGACATCATGGATATTGTCAAAAGCCTATACACAGACATTGATCCCCGGCTCTATCCAGCTGCCGCCCATAGTGTGTTGTCCCATCTGATCCATATGCGCGAAAGCGGACGGGTCTGTTCCGGCGATACGGAGGGTCTGAAAGGTACCTACCGGCTGATTGATCCAGCCGCCGCCTAATGGAAACGCTAAACACCCATTCAGGGGGATGTCATTGCGGTGCCGTCACTTTTACCTTTGAAGCCCCGTCGCGCATGAGCGTCACGGCCTGCAATTGTTCGATTTGCCATATGACCGGGTTTTTACATATGTTTGTGCCGCAAACCGAGGTCGACATTACAGGCGCGGAAAATCTGACCCCTTACACATTCAACACCAAGCAGGCCAAACACCTGTTCTGCAAGATTTGCGGCGTGAAACCGCTATACATTCCGCGGTCCCACCCTGAGGATTATTCAATCAATCTGCGGTGCATCACCCCTGGCACGCTTGAGATCAGTGAAACCATCGAATTTGATGGCCAGAACTGGGAAGCCAATATCGCAGGTCTTAAGGAACAGACTTAAAGCGATCCATTGATCAGTTTCATGATCCCAGAGAAATCCAGATCATCTTTGGCCGCCGCTTCCATCAAGGAATACAGTGCCTCAGACTGGGTACCGAGCGGGGTCGCCGCGCGCGCTGATGTTGCCGCGTCCTGGGCGAGGCGCAAATCCTTGAGCATCATCGCCGCCGTAAATCCGGCCTGATAATCCTTGTTGGACGGCGCGGACGGCACAGGCCCCGGTGCCGGGCAATAGCTTGTCATCGACCAGTTCTGACCCGATGCGGTTGACGAAATATCGTAAAATGTCTGAGCGTCCAAACCGAGCTTTTCCGCAAGATTGAAGGCCTCACAGGTGCCTATCATATGAATACCAAGCAGCATATTGTTACAGATTTTGGCGACCTGACCATTCCCCGCATCCCCCGCGTGAAATACGTTCTTGCCCATAATATCGAGAAACGGTTTGGCCGCGCCAAACGCTTCGCCTGTCCCGCCGCACATAAAGGTCAAGGTCCCGGCGGCCGCCCCGCCGACCCCGCCCGATACAGGCGCATCAATCATATTAAGCCCTTGCAAGTGGGCCTCAGAAATAACTTTGCGTGCGGTCGCCACATCAATCGTCGAGCAATCAATACAGAGTGTCCCCGCTTTGGCATGGGCGAAGACGCCGTCCGCGCCGCCGTAAACGAGCTCGACATGCTTACCCGCAGGCAGCATGGTGATCACAACATCCGCAGTTTTGACCGCGTCTTCTGTGCCCTTTGCGCCGACACAACCGGCCGCCACTGCCCGGTCGACGGCATCCCTTGAGATATCGAGCGCACGGACCTCATGCCCGGCCTTGGCAAGATTGCTCGCCATGCCGATACCCATATTCCCCAGGCCAATAAATGCGATTGTCGTCATGATGATTGCTCCTTCGGTGTCATTCCGGGATTGGCTTTGGCCAAGACCCGGAAGGTCGAGAAAACCTGGTTCTCTTTTCGTCTCGGTCTTCCGGGTTCGCCTTCAGCGCCCCGGAATGACATCAACTCAAAAACTCAAGGCGCGGCTTTGCGGTCTTTTTAAACAGACGCTCAATCTGCGCTTTTGTAACCTTGCCAATATTGTCATGGGACCATTTCGGATTGCGGTCCTTGTCAATCAGCTGCGCACGAATGCCCTCATAAAAATCCTGTGTCTTAAGAAAATTCAACGACACATCCAGCTCCATTTCCATCGCTTCACGGAAGGTCATGCCCGCCCCGCGCCGCAAAGATTCGTGCGTGACTGCCAGCGCCAAAGGCGACTTTTTCGACAGGTTCTTAAACTGTGCCTGGGCCCATTCGCTGTCATCATCTTCCAGCGCGTCCATGATCTCGGCAACATTTCCCAAAAGAAATACACCGATAGACGCCGGGTCCTCCGCAGGCTTAGGTGGCTCTTTGACGAATTTTTCCATGACGTCCAAAACCGGACCATCTGTGCCGTCAAGTTTCGCCTTGCCGAGCGCTTTGACAAAGGTCTCGTGCCGGGAGGATTTGATATAACCATTGGCAATACCGTAGCCGCAAACTTCAGCCAGTTTCAGGCGCGCACCTGTCAGGCCCAGCCACATGCCAATCGACATGGAAATGCGCGGCAGAAAATAGGTCCCGCCCACATCCGGGAAATAGCCGATCCCGGTTTCGGGCATAGCAAACAAAGTGTCATCCCCGGCAATCCGGTAACGCCCATGTACGGACAGGCCCACGCCACCGCCCATGACAATACCGTCAATCAAAGCAATATAGGGTTTGGCATAGCGCTGGATCAGTTCATTGAGCGCATATTCCACCCGCCAGAAGGTTTCCGCGCGTTTGTCCCCGGCCTTGCCACTGTCATGCAACATGACCACGTCACCGCCGGCGCAAAAGGCCCGCTCGCCCTCGCCTTTGACCAAAACGGCGCCGATATCCTCGTCGTCTTCCCAGGCCAGCATCAGCCGGGTCATCTCTTCGCACATTTCAGTCGTCAGTGCATTTAAGGCTTTGGGCCGGTTCAGCGTAATAACGCCAAGATTTCCGATCACTTCGGATTTAATTTGATCTGTCATTTTTCTCTTTCCTGTCATTCCGGAATTTGCATCGCAATTATCCGGAAGGTCGACAAAATCTGGTCTTTTAATTCTCAGTCTTCAGCTATTGCTTTCAGCGCCCCGGGAATGACATTTTACTGCCTCATCAATGAACGCGAAATGATCACTCGCATGATCTCGTTGGTGCCCTCTAGAATTTGATGCACTCTCAGATCCCGGACAATCCTCTCGACCCCATATTCTGATAGATAGCCATAACCCCCGTGCAGCTGCAGGGCGTCATTGGCGATCTTGCTGGCGGTATCTGTGGCAAACCTCTTGGCCATGGCGCAGGCCGCCCCGGCATTTGGGAGTTTGTTATCAAGCATGTTGGCCCCGCGATAGATCATCATGCGTGAGGCCTCGAGTTCGGTCGCCATATCCGACAGTTTGAACTGAGTGTTTTGAAAATCCGCAATCGCCTTGCCGAATTGCTTGCGCTCTTTGGTGTAGCTCAGCGCCGCATCGAGCGCCGCCTGCGCCCCGCCAAGAGAGCAACAGCCAATATTGATACGCCCGCCGTCCAGGCCCGCCATGGCGAATT
>JAHDDX010000104.1 GCA_020629135.1 Hellea sp. | reverse complement strand
TGGAAAGTTGTGGGCAGGGCAATCGCCCGACCATGTTTCAGATCTATGGCCTGATATTCGGTCAAATTCAGCACCGGGATGTCGTCCAGCACTGCCTCTACCGGCCTCAGGGCCTCTAAAACGCCGCCCCTATGGCAGAGTTTCTCCAATGCGTCCAGCGAAAAAGACGTGTTTTCGGTAAATGTTCCGACCCGGGTGCGGCGCAAAAATGAGACATGACCGGCCATATTAAGCCGGGCCGCGAGGTCACGGGCAAGCGATCTGATATAAGTCCCCTTTCCGCAATGAACGTCAAATTCAGTTTCGTCAGTCGAGTGGTTCATCAATTGATATAATTCGACGGTAACAGGTCTTGATTTCAGAACGACCTCTTTCCCACCTCTGGCCAGATCATAGGCGCGCTGGCCATCTATCTTGATCGCGGAATATTTGGGCGGGATTTGATCAATTTGCCCGACGAATTCTGGAAGAATATCTTCGATATCGGGCCTGGTCGGCCGTTGATCGAATTTATAAATGACCTCACCTTCTGCGTCCAGCGTGTCTGTCGATGTTCCCCAGGCAATTTTATAGCGATAGGCTTTGCGCGCTTCGGTCATAAAGGGAATGGTTTTTGTCGCCTCACCTAGCGCTATAGGTAAGATACCTGTGGCCAACGGGTCCAGCGTTCCCGCATGCCCGGCTTTTTGGGCCTGGAACAACCAACGGATTTTCCCAACCGCCTGGGTTGAGGTCATCCCCAGCGGCTTGTCAAAATTAACCCAGCCATGAACCGGGTTTCCTTTGCGTTTACGAGGCATAAATTTTTAATTCTACTCTTAATTATACTTGCATATTGGCTCGATGCCCGTAAGACAGATGACTGGGGCGTTCTAATAATCCTACTAAGAGGGGGAAATCAATGAAACTTAAAATATTACTCCTGGCAGCCGTCGCTTTTGGGACCAGTGCCTGTTCAACTGTTGTTAACGGATCCAATCAATCAATCTCATTTCATTCAGGCGATGTCGAAGGCGCAGATTGCAAAATCACCGGCGGCAGTGACCACGCGGTCAATCAAAATTTTGTAACGCCGGCCGAAGTCAAAATTCCACGCAGCAAGAAATCTTTAAATCTGAATTGCACAAAAGCCGGATATGAAACCACTGAACAAACCGTTCATTCCAAAGTTGAAGGCTCAACGGCGGGCAATATAATCGCGGGCGGTGTGATTGGTGTCGGTGTTGATGCTTTGACTGGTGCGATCTATAAATATCCTGAAACGGTGGCCATTATCATGACCAAGTTGGGTGCCAGCTCTGCGGATATGAAGACGGAAGAAACATCCATGTCTGAAGACGAAAGCGCACTGACCAACTAGGTTTCAGTCATATTAGTTTTAATCGGCCCCGAAGAAATTCGGGGCTTTTTTCGTGGTTAAACGGGCCTACTCCAAATCCTGACGAACTTCCGGTCGGTTGAGGATTTCCTGCATTTCGGTCGCTGTATCAAAAGTCGCGTCTTCGACAAATTTAAGAGCCGGCGTGGATTTCATTTCCATTTCGCGCCCGAGGCGGCCTCTTAGGAATTTGGAACACCGATTAAGTGCGGCAATGACGGACGGGCTGTCACCTCCGCCCAGTGGCGCGGCATAGACAACTGCGTGTTTCAGGTCCGCGGAGGCGCGCACTTCAGAAATGGTCACCGATACGCCTTGAAGCGCGGGATCACGCAGGTTCTCCTTGGCGATAATCTCCGCCAGGGCACGTCTGATCAGTTCGCCGGCTTTGAGCTGTCTTTGTGAAGGCGGTTTATTACGGGCCATGGTTATTCCTTTTCGATCGCCATGTAGGGATTGTTACGACCAATTACCAGACATAAAAAAACCGCCGGTCACCCGGCGGCTAAAAATGATAATCTTGGGCAGGCTATTTCAAAATGCCCTTAAAGCTGATGGCGCCGGTTTCGCCAGGGTTTACCGGACCAGCCACAACCCAGCGAATATGGGTAATATCTTCGGGTTCAGCGATCGTAGCCTCACCATCCGCAGACATAACAGTCAAAGACGACCGATCCGCAAAACTATTTCCGCCATCTGTTGAAAACGTCAGCTGACCGGCCTGATCAGATGCACTGCCGTCCAGATAATTGACTTCTTTTGGTACAGGCATGGTCAGAACGAGGTTGGTTTCAGCCACGTCACGATTATTTTCATAATTCACCGTGTAGACAATCCGCTCTCCCGGAACCACCAGCTCGGCAGATTCGTAAGTCACAGTTTCGGTCCCGTCTTCGGCGACTTCTACGATCTCTTTTTGAATGGTCTGAGACGCGGTTAAGGCCATTGACGGCGTTGCCAGAGCGATAAAAGCCGCTGCGGCGATAATTTTAGAAAAATGAGACATAATGATCCTCTTAACTTCGACAAAAAGTTATGCGCTGAGGATTAATACTCCCCTAAAAATTCATGAAAAACGGTTAAGACTCAGAGGAAAATACAGTTGATTTCAGTCCTGACCCTCGAGGAATTCCCGCAAGAGATTGGCATATCCGTCTCCTTCGTGCCAATAGGGCGTGATCTGGATAAGAGAAGTAAAAACCCCTTGATCGATCAGGGATTTAGGCGGCGCCGTGCCGTGACGAAGGTCATGATATTGCAGCCAGAACGTGAAATGCTGCGCAATCCGCCCGGCTAACGCGCCTTTCTCACCCTCCTCAAAAGATAAGAACCCGCCCTCTTCCAATGTTGATAACATGGAAAACACGGTGGTTTCCTTAAGCGCCAGAATCCGTGAGAACCGCGCGCGGAGTTCAGGGATACGGGTCAAAAGCTCGCTCATATTGCGGTAGAAAAACCGGAAATCGTAAATCTCTTCAAAGACAATATAAAGATAGACCCAGTTATCACGAAGGCTAAGCGGTTCAGAAATCGGCGAGGACAACACCATACGGATTTCTTCTTCGAAATCCTCAAACAAGGCCGAGATGATCTCGTCCTTGCCCTTGTAATGATAATAGAGATTGCCCGGACTGATACCCATTACGGAGGCCACATCAACCGCGCTGACCTGACTTTCGCCTTCATTATTAAACAGGCCCAGCGCCGTCGCCAGGATCTTCGTTTTGGTTTTTGAGCGTTCCGGCACGACCTAGGATTTGGCTTTGGGAGTACGCTTTGTCGTGGTTTTACGTTTGGGTTTAGCGGGCTTCATCGCCTCCAACACCGCATCAAGTTTGGCTTCGATCCGGTCAAGACGTTCCTCAATATCATTGATATCTTCGGCCATGTCTTCGCCGCGGGCCAGACGTGAACGCATTTTCTGGATGCGCTCTTCCATGTTGAAATCCGGCATGCTCGCCTTATCCATCAGATCTTTGCGCTTGGCGTCAACCGCCATTTCGATCATTTCGCCTTTTTGAACGAGCTCGTCAAAAACCCGACTCGTGCCGCCGGTCACGTCTTTGAGGGCTTCCTGGGCCTCGGTGAAAGCCCGCCCATAGGCGCCAATGCCGGCCAGCCAGATTCTCCGGGCGGCCTCACCGCTGCTGCGTTTATTTTTCTTGTCGGCCATATGTCCTCCTAATGGCCCGAGGGCCTGGCTTAGAAGTGCGCGTAAGATGCCGTGACAGACGGCAATTGTACCGGTTCGACCTCCGGCATGGGCACTTCGGGTTCACCGAAAAACTCGCGCAGCTCATGCACGAATTCTTCTTTTCGCGTGATCATAAACAAATGTCCCGCACCTTTAAAGATGTGAAGTTTAGAGCGCTTATAAAGATAATGCATCATCCGGGCATTGATCGCCGGCACAATATGATCATTATCACCAGCCAGAATGAGCGTTCTGGCACGAATGCGCCGGGCAAATGGAACACTCGACCAACCAGCCATGGCGGCAAGCTGGAACATATAACCTTTCACACTGGGCGGGATCATATTGATCGAAAACTCACCAACGGCGCTGGTGGCGTCGCCGTAAAGGGTTTCAAAGTTTTTCGCCAGAAAGTCCTTATCGATATAGCGACGCGGCGACATCATTTTAGACAAAGCCATAGGATTACCCGGCACCATGGTCACGCCGGTTGTCGTCGCCGCCAGAATAAGACGTCGGGTCATATCCGCATGTTGCCACGCAAATTGCTGAGCCGGACCACCGCCCCAGGACACACCCATCACGTCGACGGTTTCATAGCCGTTTTCCAGCAGGATCTGTTTGGCAGCATTGGCAATCCACCAAGGCCGATATGGAAATGTAGGGTCCGGTGATCCGCCGACCCCCGGCATATCAAAGGTGATAATATCGCGACCGGTAAAGCTATCGGCAAAGGTCTGAGCGATTTCCAGATTAGCCCCAATGCCATTAAAAAACAGCATGGGCGTCCGCTTGCCATAGCCTTTATCGGCGCCTCGCCAAATCGCGGTCCGGAGTTTCTGGTTCCCGACCTTTGAGAAAAAGATTTTGGGCAGATTGGGATGAAAATCCGTCATGTCAGCCTTCCTGCACTTTCGTGCGTCCCGATTCGCGCCCTGAACCTGATTATTCGTTTATATGATTAAGTAAATACGTATTCGCCAGGGGCTTTGGTGATCGGCGCATAGGCCTTGGAGCCCAAAGTCTTGGGTGAGGCTTTCATTTCGCCTGAGCGCTCAGACAGCCATTCATCCCAACGGGTCCACCAGGACCCGCCAACCTCATGCGCGTCCGCAACCCACTCATCAGCGGTTTCAGGAAACTCGGCATTGGTGAAATATTTCGCCTTGGGATTACCCGGAGGGTTCAAGAGCGATTGAATATGACCACTATTGGACAGAACAAATTCGATCTCGCCGCCAAACAGATGGACATTACGATAACAGGCCTTCCACGGGGTGATGTGATCGGTCACACCGGCCACCATGAAGCAATCCTGCGACACCTGCTCCAGGTCGACAACATTGCCCATAAAGCCCACTTCGGATTCTTTCTTGAAACGCTTATCAAAGAAGATATCGAGATAATCCGAGTGCAATTGCGCCGGCAGATTGGTCGAATCCGCATTCCAGTACAAAACGTCAAATGGCGGCGGATCTTCACCCAGCAGGTAGTTATTGACCACATAATTCCAGATCAGATCATTGGGGCGCATCCAGGCAAAGGAACGTGACAGCTCATCACCGGACAAAATACCTTTGCGGGCGCTGTTCTTGCGAGCGGCTTCGATAGCGGCTTCCGTCACAAACAGACCGACCTCTGAATCAGAACGCTTCCCGTCTAGAACACAGACATTGAGCGTAAAGCAATTCACCGAATTATCGCCACGCGCCGCCAGCTCGTTGAGATAAAGCGCCGTGGTAATGCCACCGGAACAGGCCCCGGATACATTTATCCGCGAAGATTTCGTGATTTTCTTGGTTACATTTGTCGCGTCGATCAGGGACTCGACATAGGCTTCAAGGCCCCAATGGGCGTGTTGGCGAGTCGGGTTGCGCCAGGAAATAGCGAAAACCTGATAGCCGCGCGAGGTCAGAAAGCGGATGATGGACTTTTCCGGTGCCAGATCATTGGCGTAAAACTTGTTGATTTGCGGCGGGATGATCAAAAGCGGGATCTCGTGAACCTGATCGGTCACCGGCTGATACTGGATCAGCTCATACATCTCGTCCTTATGGACCACGGCCCCTTTGGACGCGGCAATGTTTTCACCGATTTTAAATGGACGCCCATCGACCATACTCGGCATGCCGCCATTATGGCGCAGATCATTATAGGCGTTTTTCATGCCGCGCAGGACAGACCGCCCACCGGTTTCATAAAGCTTTTTCATGGCCGCCGGATTACCGAGCAGCGTATTGGTCGGGGCGAAACTGTCGATCACAATATCGAGCATGAAATTGGCGCGCGCCTTGTCATGCTCAGAGACACCGGAATCCTCGATCCAGCCCTTGAGCTCTTTTTGCATGGCCAGCCAGCTTTGCAGGCCGCGCTTATAAACCGGGTTTTTATGCCAGGTCTCGTCCT
>JAHDDX010000025.1 GCA_020629135.1 Hellea sp. | reverse complement strand
TGAAGTCGAGGTCGTAAACATTTTCAACGCCCTGCACATACATGGCCAGACGCTCCAGACCATAAGTCAATTCACCGGATACCAGATCAACATCCAGTCCACCAACCTGTTGGAAATAGGTGTATTGGGAGACCTCCATGCCGTCGCACCAGACTTCCCAGCCAAGACCCCAGGCCCCAACCGTTGGGTTTTCCCAATCGTCTTCGACAAAGCGAATATCATGAAGTTCCCGGTCAATCCCAATCGCGTCCAGCGACCCCAGATACAAGTCCTGCAGGTTTTTGGGATTTGGCTTCATGATCACCTGGAACTGGTAATAGTGCTGCAGCCGGTTCGGGTTATCACCATAACGTCCATCTGCAGGACGGCGCGACGGTTGCACATAGGCCACATTCCAGGGCTTTGGCCCGAGCGAGCGCAAGACCGTCGCCGGATGCAGGGTTCCGGCCCCGACTTCAAGATCAAAGGGTTGTAAAATCACACAACCCTGCTTTGACCAATAGGATTGCAGGGTCAGGATCAGGTCCTGAAAGGATAAAGGTTTTTCGGATGATTTTGACATGTCTGCTCGCAGGCCCTGTTTGCGCGCGCAAACTATAAGGCTAGACGGGAATTACAAGAGATTTTCCATCACCATACACTTTACAATTAACCTAACCTTCCTACCTAGGTTTTATGGCACATCATTTTATTGCTTTAGGCGGCTTGATCATAGCAATCTTGTGCGGTTTTTTTCTTGGAATCGTCGGGTTCATTTTTTCAAAATATTTTTTCGCGCTGGATTCAGGGATGATCAAAATCTCTACCAACATGTTTGCAATCGTCGGGTTTTTGATTGGCCTTTATGCCGGAATCAAAAAACCAAAGTATTTTTGGGACAATATCATAGAATTCGTTTTTGTTTTTTTAAATTTCTACGTCCCTCGGTAGATCTCATTTTCCAGACCCGCCAATTCAAGCGCCCGGATTGCCGGCAGGTGGTCCTCATCGGCAACGACCAAACGCCGAGGGATGGCACCTATCGAGCCTTCAATCAGGCTCATATGCTGATCCATGACAAAAGCCGGAATCTCGGCCTCTTTTAATACAGCTTCCGCGAAACTGAGGGTCGCGGGATTGGTTGTTTTAAGAACGGCTCTCATGATTTTACCTGCGACGCGATCACACCCTGATTTTACTTGCCGCCCCGTGATCACACGCCTAGTCTAGGGCGGCAACTGAGGGCGACCTCGAATTAGGGTAATATTGGTGAACGCACCAGCAAAAATAGATCACAACCTTGTCAAACCAAGTCCAGCGGACCAACTCTGGACCTTGGCTAAATCGGATATGGCGGCTGTAGATGCGATTATCCTTGAGCGCATGGACAGTCCGATAGGTATGATTCCGGATTTGGCCCAACATCTGGTTGGGGCCGGCGGGAAAAGATTACGTCCGCTTTTGACCGTATCCTGCGCGCAAATGTGCGGGTATGAAGGCGGTGATCATCATAAACTCGCGGCCGCCGTTGAATTTATTCACAGCGCCACACTGCTTCATGATGATGTGGTGGATGAGAGCGACCTGCGTCGAGGCCGCAAGGCCGCCAATCTGATATGGGGCAATTCCGCCAGTATTCTGGTTGGTGATTTTCTGTTTGCCCGGTCTTTTAACTTGATGGTGGAAACCGGATCGCTTGAAGCCCTGGATATTTTATCAACCGCGTCATCCGTGATCGCTGAGGGCGAAGTCCAGCAACTGGCTTCACTCCGTGACATTACGATCACCGAACAAATCTATATGGATGTGATCGGGTCCAAAACCGCCGCTTTATTTGCGGCCGCGACTGAAGTCGCGGGGGTAATTTCTGCACGGTCTGACGCGGAACGCGAAGCCCTCCGCACCTATGGTCAAAAACTCGGCCTGGCATTTCAACTGGTGGATGACGCGTTGGACTATGGCGGATTTGAAAGCGCTTTAGGTAAATCCGTCGGTGACGATTTCCGCGAAGGCAAGCTGACCTTACCCGTCATTCGCACGATTGCAGCCGCCGATGAAGCCGAACTGAAATTCTGGCAGCGCGTCATTGTCGATCATGATCAACAGGACGTCGATTTCGAGAAGGCCGTGTCACTGATCCGCAAAGCGGGTGCGCTGAAATCAACACTGGACCTTGCCCGTAACTATGCCGCCGAGGCACGCCGTGCCTTGGAAATCTTCCCGGAAAGTGAGTGGCGGTCGACCTTGCAGGATCTGGCGGATTATGTGGTAGATCGGATCAGCTAAGCCTGCGGTTTGCGACGCTATAAACTGTAATTGACATAAGTATCGCTGCAATCAGGTAAAGCGGGTTATCAATTGATCCCAATGTTATTATTGCCAGCACATTCACCGCCATGATTAATGTCAACACGCCATATAGAATTGCAATTTGAATATGGGTTTGACCGGCTTGAATAGCGCGTTGATAAATATGCGAGCGATGAGGCGTCAGCAGATTTTCCCGCCGCTTTAAACGCCGTGCCATGGTCAGCAAAATGTCAGCTAAAAACGGCAAAATCAAAAGTGGACCGACATAGAGCAAGGATTGATCGGGCGTTTTTTTAACCAGAATGAGACTGGCCAATGCAAATCCAAAACCGACGGTCAGAGATCCAACATCACCCGCGAAAATCCGGGCCTGATTTTTGAAATTATAAACACCCAGTCCCAGTAGTCCTGCAAGCAACCCTATGGGCAACCACATTTCCTGAAGAAGGCCAAAAATCGCGAAAACTATTATCAAGGTCAAACAGGCGGTTCCCATAACCGATATCATTATACCATTGGAGCCATCCATAAAATTCACGCCATTTGTTACCGTGAAAATCCACAATAATGTTCCAGCAAAACCGACCATATAGGGCAAAGTCCAAAACCCGTCTCCGATCGGAATTTTAGTAATCGGTCCCAAATTCCAGATAAAACCAACCGAAACCAATATTATCAATCCGAATTTCAACAAAGTCGGCAGGGTATATTTGTCGTCTAGAAATCCGAGGACACCGATCATTAGAATGGGCATCAAAACCGGCCAGAACGGCAAATTATAACCATGGTGAAGCCCGCCCCAGTAAAATGCTGCCCATGCCGTTACCACGGCAGCCAAAATACCGACGCCCCCAGAGGTCGGCATGACGACACTGTGACTGGATCTGTGATCCGGGATATCGGTCAAACCAATTTTGATCATAAAACGAGTTAAAACGACAGAAACAAGGAATGCTGCCAAACCGACACTTATGAAAATTGCCGTCATCATGGCGCATCCCCCAATCCTGAGGAAACCACCCACCAATCCGGACGCAGATCCGATAGCCTTGCGCACGCGGCACTCGCATGACCTTTATTCGCGAAAAGTCCAAAACAGGTCGCGCCGGAACCGGACATACGCGCAAGAAGACATCCGTTTTGCGAGGACAAACATCTAAGCCCCTGCCCGATTTCCGGAACCATTTGAATAGCGATTGGTTCAAGATCATTGCGCCCTTTCAAAGCGAGGCTCAACAAATCACCTTTGAAATCTTCATTGCGCGGCAAGTCTTCGGGGCAGTTTTGATCATAGGCTTTAAATATATCAGGCGTTGAAACCGCCACACCCGGATTGACGAGGACGGCGTGGATAAATTCAGCGCTATCCAAGGGATTTATGATCTGACCAATACCTGTCATATGAGAGGTTTTTGAAGCCAGGCAAACAGGCACATCAGCCCCAAGGGACATGGCAATGTCGAACCAGACGGCATCCGGCAATTCGACGTAATTTTTCAGTAACCTCAAAGCTGCGGCGGCATCCGCACTCCCTCCTCCTATCCCAGACGCGATTGGCAGGTTCTTGACCAAATCAAAGTTCAGAGACGGCAGGTCGGCGTGGCTTGAGACGGCCTGATAGGCCCGCAATACAAGGTTGCTCGCATCCGCTTCCAGGCCTTCGGCAAAAGCTCCGGATATTTTGAGTGATGTCGTCTCAGCGATGTCACATGAGAGCTCATCACCAATTTCCGCAAACGCCACAAGACTATCAAGCGGGTGATAGCCAAAAAACCTATTGTCGGCGTCATTGATAGGCGCACCAACATGCAATGTCAGATTAATCTTAGCGCGTGCGCGCTCTTTGAACATGATTAGGGCAGATCAGCGGCCGCTTCCAGACCGCCCTCAAGCTTGGCATCGATACGAAGTTTTTCTTCATCCGTCGGATCAAATTCCAAGGCCCGCTCCCACTGATAACCCGCTTCGCGAAAACGCCCAAGCTTCCAGTAAACATCGCCCAGATGGTCGATAATCGTGGCGCTACTGGGTGATAATTCGACAGCTCGCTCGAGATGTTCCCTGGCCTCGCTATATTGGCCCAACTTGTAATGGGCCCATCCCAAAGAATCGACAATCGCGCCGCTACGCGGTTCCAGCTTCACCGCTTTACGAATCATTTCAAAGGCTTCGTTTAAGTTTTCATTACGATCAACCCAGGTATATCCCAGATAATTTAAGGCATCCGCACTATCCGGATTGATCTCGAGCACCTTTTTGAAATCAGTGACGGCTTTGTCCCATTGCTTGGTTCGCTCATAGCAAATACCGCGAAAATAGAGCGGCTCCGGATTGGCTTTGATTTCGTCTTCGCTCATTGACGCAATCAGGGCGTCATAAATCGGCAATGCCTCTTCATATTTTTCACGAATTAATCGAGCGCGCCCTAAAGATTCTCGGGTAATAAATGACGGATATTTTGCATTGGTTTCTTCCAAAATCTCAAGCGCCTTGTCGTCCTGATCCTGAGAGAAATAAACATTGGATTCAGACAACTTTGCCGACACCGCATAAGGGGACTCTGAACCAATTGAAGTATATTGCGCCAAGGCCTCATCATATCGGGCATTATTGTCAAGTATACTGCCGAGCCAAAGCTTTGCCTTGTCATTATTCGGGTCAACCGTCAGCGCCATTTGCAAAAAGACTTCGGCAGCATCTGGTGCCCGGTTTCGAAGGAAAAAGCCAAAGGCAGATTCAGTCATGGCCCTGGATGCCTGTTCCTGTGGTGTCAATTTTGACGGAACAGCATTGCCATCAGCCAGAGTTTCAGCAAACAGGGCGACCGGGCCGGTTTCAAACACGCCATTGTCATCAATGAAACCGTCGAGAAATTCCTTAGCCCCTTCTAAATCGCCTTTGTCAGACAGCATACGCACACGAGACAAGGCACTTTCGATCGGCGTGATCCCGACTTCGTCAACTTCGTCCAATCCTTTGAGCGCTGCCTCATAATTGCCAAGGGCGGCTTCCATATTGGCGATCTGTAATTTGCCAAGCGTGTCAAAATATCCACCACCGCCAATATTGGCGAATACGCCGCGCGCGGTTTCAGTTTCGCCTTGAGCAAACTCGCTCCAACCCTTCATCAGATTCATTAAAATCTGCACGGTCAAATCAGCGGTTGAACGTTCAAAATAATCATCAGCTTTTTGATATCGCGCAGCCGTAAATTCCTTCGCGCCCAGAATTGCGCGAGACATAGGCTCGGATTGATCGACTTCCTGAATTTCACGGGATAAGGTTCGGGCTAATCCGATATTCCCGGCCGTCAGCGCGGAGGTTGCGGCCCGCCGCCCCAAAGTTACATCTTCGGGCGCCTGCGCATAGGCGCGTGCGTAATATTTAGCCCGCGCATCCGAATCATCCAGATAATTGGCATAGCTGCCGACGAGATAGTCAGCGAAAAGTTTTCCGTCCGACGAAAAATCGGCCTCACTATATTGCGGGCCCGAATTCGTGGTCGTTGACGTACAGGCATAGGCCAGAGCGGCAGTTGCCAATAATAGGAGTTTGCGCATGAAATTCTTTCTCGTTTCCGGCCTTATTACATATTTGGGTAGTTAGGACCACCGGCACCTTCAGGTACCGTCCAGATAATATTTTTGCTCGGATCCTTGATGTCACAGGTTTTGCAATGCACGCAGTTTTGCGCATTGATCTGAAACCTTGGGTTGGACCCGTCATCCTCGCGCAACACCTCGTAGACCCCAGCCGGACAATAGCGTTGTGCCGGTTCTGCAAATTTCGGCAGGTTGATACCAATCGGGATTGTATCGTCTATCAACTTAAGGTGAGACGGTTGCTCTTCCCCGTGATTGGTCGCCGAAAAGCTGACATTGGTCAGACGGTCAAATGACAACACGCCATCAGGTTTTGGATAGTCAATGGTTTTGTAATCTTCGGCCTTGCCCGTTGAATCAGCATCAGATTTGCCATGCTTTAAAGTGCCGAGCGGGTTAATCCCAAACAGGTTTGAGACCCACATATCAAAACCACCCAGCATCATGCCGCCCATGAGCGGACCAAATCTGGCATTCAGCGGTGCCACATTTTTCACGCGCTTCAGGTCTTTGCCGATAGGGCCTGACCGAAGCTCCGCATCATAGGCCTCAAGTCGATCGCCTGAGCGACCGCCTTTGATCGCGGCTAAGGCCGCATCCGCAGCTGCAATCCCAGACAGCATGGCGTTATGATTGCCTTTAATTCGCGGCAGGTTCACCAGCCCGGCTGAACAGCCCAGCAAAGCTCCGCCTGGAAAAGCGCTTTGTGGAATGGATTGATATCCACCTTTGGTCACGACCCGCGCACCGTAGGCGACGCGTTTGCCGCCTTCCAAAACACTGGCAATATCCGGGTGATGTTTCCAACGCTGGAATTCAGCATAAGGAAACAAATGCGGGTTCTTATAGTTCAAATCGACAATATAACCGACATAAACCTGATTATTTTCAAGGTGGTACATGAAAGAACCGCCGCCGGCTTTCCAGCCCAAAGGCCAACCCATGGTATGGGTGACTTCACCTTCGCGGTGATTTTCAGGTTTAACTTCCCAAATCTCTTTCATGCCCAGGCCAAATTTTGGCAGGTCGCATTCAGCATCTAATTCGTATTTCTCGATCACCTGTTTAGACAAAGAACCTCGGGCGCCTTCGGACAGGAAGACATATTTTCCGTGAAGCTCCATGCCAGGTTCGTAGCTATCACCTTTGGAGCCGTCCTTGGATATACCAAACTCCCCGGCGACCACGCCTTTGACTTCGCCGTTTTCACCATAAACGATTTCAGAACAGGCCATGCCGGGAAATACTTCTACGCCCAGACCTTCGGCCTGTTCAGCAAGCCAACGACAAACATTCCCCATTGAGACAATATAATTGCCGTGATTATTCATCAAAGGCGGCAGGACAAAATTGGGGATACGCAGTGACCCGCTTTCACCAAGCATTAGAAAACGATCGGTTTTTACCTCTGTATGGACGGGGGCCCCTTTTTCTTTCCAATCGGGGATCAGGGCATCCAGACCACAAGGATCAATTACGGCGCCTGAAAGAATATGCGCGCCAACTTCTGATCCTTTTTCCAAAACAACTACGGATACATCATCCCCACCCAATTGTTTTAACCGGATAGCGGCTGACAAACCGGCTGGACCGGCCCCCACAATAACGACATCATATTCCATGCTTTCGCGTTCGATAGCGTTTTCGCTCATTTTTTCCCTCATCAACTTTTCCTGCATTGCAGGACTCGCCATAATGGCTGTATTAGCCTAAGGGATTAAACATTAAACGCCGCGCGGTAAAGCGTTCCTTGACGCGGTTATGAGCCGCAGGATTTCGAAATGGATAAAGATGAGTGATGTCCTCAATCTCGGCTGGGAAGAATGGGTCAGTCTGCCTGAGCTGACCTTGCCCGCCATCAAAGCCAAAATCGACACTGGAGCGCGGACATCTGCGCTGCATGCGGTCGCGATTGAACCTTTTGGCACGGAGAAAAATCCGCAAGTCCGCTTTATTATGCATCCGGACCCCAATGATCCAACGATTGAGGTTGTCTGCTCGGCCAAGGTCATTGATCGGCGCATGGTAACATCGTCCAATGGCGTGGCCGAATCCCGCTTTGTTATCCGCTCAAATATTGTGATTGGCGGGCAAAAATGGCCCATCGACATTTCTCTCACCAATCGCGAGACTATGGGATATCGCATGTTGATCGGACGATCAGCCCTTAAAGAAAACATTTCAGTTTCACCAGGCGCCTCATTTGAACAGCCGGTTCTAAGTTACGATACTTATAAAAAACGCCAGCGCAAAAAAGACCTGCCACGACGGCCGCTTCGCATCGGCATTTTAACACAGGAGCCGGGCAATTATTCCAATACGCGCATGATTAAAGCCGCCGAAGCGCGCGGCCACGTCATTGAATGTATCACAACCAGTCGCTGCTATATGGCAATCAACAATCAAAAACCCGAAGTCCATTATGACGGGCAAGCTCTCCCCCGCTTCGATGCAATTATTCCACGCATTGGCTCCCGATTGACATTTTACGGCATGGCCGTGGTTCGTCAGTTTGAAAGTATGGGGGTTTATTGCTTAAACCCAGCCAGCGCGATCGGGGCCTCACGTGACAAGCTTCTCGCCCATCAGGTATTGGCTCAACATAAGCTCGGCATGCCCAATACGGCATTTGCCAGGTCGTCACGCGACACCAAAGGCATTATTGATTTGGTTGGCGGTTCACCGGTCGTCGTGAAGCTTCTCGAAAGCACACAGGGCAAAGGCGTCGTCCTGGCGGATACGCGTAAAGCCGCCATGGCATTGGTCGATGCGTTTCGAGGATTGGACGCGCACTTCCTGGTTCAGGAATTTGTCAAAGAAGCCAGTGGTACGGATATTCGCTGCCTGGTGGTTGAAGGTAAAGTCGTCGGGTCGATGAAACGTACGGCGCAACCTGGCGAGTTCCGCTCGAACCTGCATCAGGGCGGAAAAGCCTCCAAGGTTCGCTTAACCGCTCACGAACGCCAAACGGCCGTTAAGGCCGCGCGCGCGCTTAAGCTCAATGTTGCCGGGGTTGATATCCTGCGCAGTGATACCGGTCCTAAAATTCTGGAGGTCAATTCTTCTCCGGGACTTGAAGGGATAGAAAAAGCCACGGGCAAAGATATCGCTGGCAACATCATCGAATGTATCGAACATAATGTGCGCACCGTTATCCGCACGGAAAAGCCAAAGCGCAGACGAACAAAAAAGGCGGCGAATGGATAAGGCGCTTAAAGCTGTCCTCGAATGGTGGGAAGTCTCTGGCGTTGACACGCCGGAAGTCGCCGCACCAAAGCCAAAGAAAAGAACGCCTTTGCCGGTTAACCCCGAAACAATGTCATCGGCACCGGCCCCCGCACCTATGTCTGCGCCTGCGCCTAACCTGATTGATTTATCTGAAGTTAAAAACATAGAAGATTTATACCAAGCCATTCGGGAATTCGATGCCGGAGAAATCAGCGATCATGCCCGCCAAGCGGTAATTTCTCGAGGTAATGCCAAAGCGGATATCATGGTTATTGGCGAAGCCCCGGGCCGAGATGAAGACATTCAAGGTAAACCCTTTGTCGGGCGATCCGGTCAATTGCTGGACAAGATTTTTGCTTCGATCGGCCTGACTGAAGAGACATTATATATATCCAATGTGATTTTCTGGCGCCCGCCCGGCAACCGGAATCCAACACCCGAAGAATTAGCGAAATGCCGGCCTTTCACCTTGAAGCATATTGAACTGATTGACCCCAAACTCATCATCCTGGTCGGCGGGGTCTCCTTTAACGCCCTGACCGGGCAAACCGGGATCATGAAACATCGCGGTCAGTGGACCACACTGACAGCCAATGGACGCGATATTCCGACCCTGCCGATTTATCATCCGGCCTTTTTACTTCGCCAGCCTGCCCTGAAAAAAGAGGCTTGGCGGGATATGCTGTCATTACGGGAAAAAATGGGAGAACTGCATGTTGCTCCTTGATGTTTTAATTCGCTATCCAACGTTCACATTACTGCTTGTCATGGCTTATCTGTGTCTTCGGTTTGGACACCATACCATTCAAGGTCGACTTGGCGCAGCGACGGGTATTGCGATCGCTGCATTAATGCTGGATACGGCCCCGCCGGCCTTACAAATTCCAGAACCGTTTTCATTTCTGGTAAAAATAACCCTGATCCCTAACCTTGCCGTCCTATGGCTGTTTGGGCTCTCTTTGTTCAAAGACAATTTTCGGATGGGTAAATTGGAATGGACCGTGCTCGGCCTCTATAGCGCAATGATCGCCTTTTTTGTCTATGCCAATTATAAAGGTCTCGAAGCCAAGACTTTTCCGCTGAACCGGGCCGGGTCCATTTTTTCAGCGCTGATGATTTCTCACCTGGTCTGGACAGCCTTTTCCGGACGATCCAATGACCTGATCGAGGCCCGTCGGCGCGGCAGGCTTGCCTTTGGGTTAGGATTGGCCGCCGCGGCTTTGACGTCCATCACGGCTGAGATTACCTATTATCATATCTCGCCTGAAACCGTGGATTTCATCCGCGTGCTTGTTTCTTTCCCGCTGGTGACCTGGGCACTGGTCTGGCTGGCGGAACTTCGCGTCGAGCGCATGTTGTTTCAACCGGTTAAGGTTCGCGAATTGGCCGAACCTCAAATCGACCCGCGTGACCGTGTAAACCATGAGCGTCTGGTTAAACTGTTTGAAACGGATAAAATATTCACGGAACAGGGTCTGACCATTCGGTCTTTGTCTGATCGCATGAATGTCCCGGAGCATCAGCTTCGTGTCCTGATCAATCAAGGCATGGGATATCGCAATTTCGCGGATTTTCTCAATCGTCACCGCGTGGATTACGCCAAACAGGTCTTGTCCGACCCCGAGCAAGCAAGATTACCCGTTTTAACCATAGCCATGGATGCGGGCTACAATTCCCTCGCGCCGTTTAACCGCGCTTTCAAAGCTCTTGAGGGCTTAACCCCGACAGAATTCCGTAAACAGGCCTTAGCTGATCAATAGGCGGGACCCGGTCTTTTCAGATTCCAAAAAACCTCCTCGATTCTGAAAATGCACAGCATTTTTTAATGCTGCGGAGCTTTTCGCCCGGCAATGTGTTGGTCTGTGATCAAGCCACTGAAAGGATTGATCATGGAACTCGGCGTCTTTTTATCTCAGGAATTACTGCCTCGCATTTTGCACGGCATTCAATTTGAAGCGACCCGTTACGCCATGGGCACGCTGACCCTGTTTGTCGGGGTATGGTTGATTTTATCTCATTTCATTCAGTTTCGAAAGATTCGCGCCCGCTCACCGCGCAAAGCTCAAATGTGGATGGAGCTGAAAAACTCCATGCGGACCATATTAGTGTTCGTGGCCATGGATATCGTGGTGTTCGACAATAGCGTCACTGGGCTTTTCAAGATCTATGATGACGTGTCTTTGTTTGGATGGGGATATTTCTGGCTCTCCATTCCCATGGTCTTGTTCATCCACGATACTTATTTCTATTGGACTCACCGGGCCATGCATCACCCGAAACTGTTCAAGTTTTTCCACCTGACCCATCACCGTTCACATAATCCCACGCCCTTCACCGCCTACTCCTTTGCGCCCGGCGAAGCCATTGTTGAATATATGTTTGTGCCGGTCGCTTTCATGCTGATCCCTATCCACCATTCCGCCATGTATATTGTCCTGACGATAATGATTTTCAAAAATGCGATGGGTCATTGCGGTTATGAGCTGATGCCAACAAGCTGGGCTCGGATTCCGGTTCTGGGCTGGTTGACGACCGTGACCCATCACGACATGCATCATGAGAAGGCCAATGGGAATTACGCGCTCTATTTTACCTTTTGGGACCGCCTGATGGGAACCGAGCACAAAGATTATTTTGACCGACTGGATGCCATCGCCTTTAAAACCAAAACCCGCAACCAGACGGAAGTCTTGGAACCGGCGGAATAGAGATTTGGAGAGCGTGAAGCCGCGGTCCAACGGGATCGCCGCTTCAAATTATCCCCGAATGGTCCCGTCGGACTTTTTGCAAAGCGTCCAGATCATCAATATCCGTCAGGGTTCGAAGCTTTAAAATCTTACCGGATATGTTTTTGGAAAGATCTGACAAGGTATCTGCTGACGACCAACGAACATTATCAAAAATTGACGGGGACATAGGGCCTTTCATGGCCATTAGCCAAAAGCCGCCATCACTGGCTGGCCCAAATACAGCTTTATGAGATTTCAAAGCCTGAACCGCGTTTGAAATATCCTGAGAATTGACCTGCGGGCTGTCCGTGCCAATCACGACGATCGGCCCATTATAAGATGCAAATACCTGCCCTAATCTGGGCGAAAGATCACCCCTAGCTTGCGGGATCTGAACATATCCATGCCAATCTTTAACCTGATTTAAGGCGGAATTTGGCGTCACAGCCAGAACAATATCCCAGCGAGGGTCTTGGATATTGCGCAAAATACGCCCGGTCATGGCACGATAGAGCCGTTTGGCGTGTACGAAGCCAATATCTTTGGCCAGCCGGGTCTTGGCTCGCCCCAATACAGGGGCTTTGGCAAAAACAAATAGGCGAGGTCGGGTCACGCGTAATCTTCCATCAGCACGTCGACAGGCACCCCTTTTTGAAAACGCCTTAGCAATTTTAGATTTCGCCATCCTCGCCGAAAAAATCCATCGCGTTCATATTTGTCAGCCGAAGTCACGATTTGTGAATTTATTCGCTTCAACCGATTTTTTCCAAGCCGGGTGACCATATCAACATCTTCAAACAGGGCCATATTTTTGAAGCCGCCAATTTTATCGTAAAGATTTTTTGAAATCAGCAGGCCTTGATCCCCATAAGGCAGGCCCCAGGCCCAACACCTTAGTCGCACCAGAGCTTCAACGACCCGGGCGGCCGGACTCGCGCTATCAAATTTTAAATCAAAATATCCGACCTTTTCGGGATGGGCGCTTATGAAAGCTTCGACTTTTGCACGCCAATCAGACGTCAACTGGCTATCGGCATGTAAAAACAACAACCAGTCCGCGGCACCTGCCAAAGTCACGGCACGGCGAAGCTGTTGCCCTCGTCCCGGCGATCCGACAGCCAGAACCGCGCCACGCTCAAGACCTAATTCTAACGAACGATCCGTTGACCCTCCGTCGGACAGGATGACACGGTCAACCTGGCCAGTCAGATTCTCAAACAGAAACGGCAGGTCCCTTTCGGAATGATATGTGGGTATGATGACTGCAAGCATGGCTCTTTAATCGTTGGATTTTGATCAATTGCAAGTCACAAAAAAACCCGCCTTTGTGAGGCGGGTTTAAAAATCAATTTCTAACGCAGTTATTTGATCGCGTCGCTGATCATATCATTGGCTTTGTCTTCTGCCATATCAGTGGCTTCTTCGACAACTTCATCTACAACCGTGTCAACGATCGTTGGCTCTTCGAGAACGACTTCAGTCGCTTCCGGGGCTGGTGTTTCTGCGACTGAGACTTGGTCGCGGATTGTAACCGGATACATGCAATAGACATCGTCATTAAGCTTGTCCCCTGGACATTCGATAACGCCTAGCTGGTTGCCATCATAAATTGGGTCGGCATAGGCCTCGTCCCGGATCGGAACCAGACAGAAATCACTGCCCTTAACATTGACCATAGTTCCCCCTTCGAGGTTACATTCGGCCTCATTCCCAATCGCAAAAGCCTGCGATGCCAAAACGATGCTCGCCGCAAAGCCAATCGCTGTTGCGCTCATACGAAACTTCGCCATAATTCACTCCTAACAATTATTTTGTTGCGGCCTTTTAACAGACCTCTCTCAGAGTCTAAAGCCCGTAACTGCAAAAAGTGCTGAAATCAGAAACGGAATCCCTTGATGCGCGAAAATCGTCCAAATTGGTCCATAGAATCGCGGTTTTCCGGCCCTGTTTGCGGAGTCGATGAGGCCGGACGCGGACCTTTGGCGGGCCCGGTCGTCGCCGCAGCTGTTATTTTAAACCCCAAAAACTTACCTGAGGGGCTTAATGATTCCAAAAAGCTTTCGGAAAAACGGCGGGATTCTCTATTTGACCTCATCCTGCAACATGCCGAGGTCGGCATTGGCATAGCCGAACCCGAAGAAATCGACCGGGTCAATATATTGGGGGCGTCCTTGACGGCCATGACCCGTGCTGTTGATCACTTACCTAACCCACCGATAGCCGCGCTTATAGATGGCAATAAGCTGCCAGCCCTCACTATCCCCGCCGAAGCCATTGTCAAAGGGGATAGCAAAAGCCTGTCTATTGCGGCGGCCTCCATTATCGCAAAAGTCACCCGTGACCGCTTGATGAAATTAGCCGATAGCCGATTTCCCGGCTTTGATCTGGCGGGCCATAAAGGCTATCCTACCGCCTTTCACCGCGAATTCATGGCCATGAACGGACCAAGCCCGATCCACCGCCGCAGCTACGCCCCCGTGCGCCAAGCCTTACTAAATTCTTAACATCTGTGGATATTAACCTGTCCTAACAAATGGTTAAAAACCTTTGTTTTTCAACGCCTTAACTCTTTGGTAAGCGATTCAGCCAAAGCCTTGCACAAATTGATGAATTGATTCGCATTGTGGGTGCGGGGCGACAGGATGGACATGACAGAATTACCTCTAAACGACATTATTCAAGGCGATTGTATTGAAGGCATGAATGCCTTGCCCGAATCCTCCGTTGATCTGGTGTTTGCAGACCCGCCTTATAACTTACAGCTCGGCGGAAATCTGTCTCGCCCAGACGATTCAGTGGTAAACGGCGTAACCGAAGAATGGGATCAATTTGATACCATGGATGCCTATGACCTGTTTACCCATGATTGGTTAAAGGCCGCCCGCCGCATTCTTAAGCCTAATGGATCTTTGTGGGTCATCGGCAGTTACCACAACATATTTCGCGTGGGTTGCGTGCTACAGGATCAGCAGTTTTGGATCCGCAACGACATAATCTGGCGAAAAACCAATCCGATGCCGAATTTTCGCGGCACGCGTTTCACCAATGCTCACGAAACCCTTATCTGGGCGACGAAAGACGAAGAATCCCGTCCGACCTTTAATTATGATGCCATGAAGATGATGAACGATGGCGTTCAGATGCGTTCAGACTGGACCTTACCGATCTGCACGGGCCGCGAACGGTTGAAAAAATCCAATGGCGAAAAAGCCCATCCCACTCAAAAGCCGGAATCGCTGCTGCACCGGGTTATTCTAGCCACATCTAATCCGGGTGATGTGATTGTCGATCCGTTCTTCGGCACCGGCACCACTGGCGCTGTGGCTAAAAAACTTGGACGGGATTTCATCGGTTTTGAGATGGAAGAGGACTATATCATTCATGCGCGCCGCCGAATTGAGAAAATCGAAACGGGCGAAGGCCTCGCGATTCAAGTTACCGAATCCAAACGTCAGGCGCCGCGCGTCCCCTTTGGTACACTGATCGAACGCGGTCTGATCAATCCCGGCACCTTACTTTATTCTCATGACGGCAAATATTCGGCGCAAGTCAGGGCTGATGGCAGCCTGGTTTGTGAAAAAGTCAAAGGTTCAATCCATCAGGTTGGCGCTCAGCTTCAAGAGGCTGCGTCATGCAATGGCTGGACATTCTGGCATTTCAGAACGCCACAGGGCCTCACCCAGATTGATGCCTTGCGGGGTGTGATCCGTGCCGAAATGGGCGCGGTTGCAATGGGTTAGCTAGCCGGCGGCATTTTATCAAAGGCCGGAATGTCTGCATCCAAATGAACGAAATCCAGTTTGCGGCTTGCATAGACGTTGAATTGCGGCTTGATGTGTTCTTTCTCGTTTACACTTCCAGCCCGCAAATGCATGACGCCCGGACGGTTGGCATTGTAGCCAAACATTTGTGACCCGCAATTTGGGCAAAATTTCTTGATCAGTGTATTGCCGCTATCGACCTCGTGTTCAAACGCGCTGAGATCACCCGTGATAGAGACATCGGTTTCATTGAAGAATATATTGGTCGCATAGGCCGCACCCGTGACCTGCTGGCAGTCCACGCAGTGGCAATTGCCGGCAAAGATAATATCTCCATCAGCCTCAAATTTAACCTGACCACACAAGCAGTTTCCAGTGAGTTTTGGCATAGTTCGCTCCTATTCATTCAACGCCGCCATTATAGCTTTTTTGGTCAATGTGGGAACGGCATAATCCGATAATTTGTCCAGTGCGGCCCAAATCCCATTCAGTTTTGCATCCCCCTGCGCCCTGTAGACATCCAATCGGAGTTCAAAATGGGTGAAGACATGTTTGACTTGTCCTGCGCATTTTTCCCAATTTCGGGTCGCAGGGGCAAATTCCAGGGGATTGTCAGGGCTCTTTGCCGTCCAAGGAGAGCCCGGTAATTCAAACATGCCACCGAGAAGGCCTTTCTCCGGTCGCTTGCGCATCAGGATTTGGTTATCATTGATCAGGGCGAACACAGCTCCGTATTTGACAGGCCGGACTTTTTTGACTTTCACCGGATAATTGGCCTGGTCCTGATGCCTGAAAGCCTGACACTCGAAACTCCATGGACATATTTCGCATTTCGGAGATTTTGGCGTACAGATCGTTGCCCCTAGATCCATAAGGGCCTGCCCATAATCCCCCGGACGCCCCGGATCGGCGATGGTTCCGGCCAAATTGCGGAGTTCAGATTTAGCGTTGGGCAATGGCGTGTGCACGCGAAACATACGGCTGATTACCCGCTCGACATTTCCATCGACAATATTGGTAGGCTCATCAAAACAAATCGCCGCCATAGTCGCCGCCGTATAAGGGCCAATGCCCGGGAGCTTAAGCAATTCTTTTTCCGATTGTGGGAATTTACCGCGAAACTCAGATGCAATGACCCGCGCACATTTATGCAGATTTCGGGCTCGCGCATAATAGCCCAAGCCCGCCCACATGGCCAAAACCTTGTCCTGATCCGCTCGGGCCAGATCGTCTATGGTCGGGAATTCTGATAAAAACTTGCGCCAATAGGGCGTGGCATGCGGCACGGTTGTTTGCTGTAACATGATCTCGGATAGCCAGACCTTATAAGGATCGGGCAACGCACCTTTTTCCCTGTCTTCAGGACGGATACGCCAAGGTAGCGTCCGGCCTGAGCGATCATACCAGGCTAAGAGATCACGCCTTAAGCGCGGTATATCTGTCTGTTTTTTCATGCGACTCTCACCGTTGAACGCTTTACCTTCAAAGCGCAATAGGCCAAAAGGCTGCTCATGCCGGAAAATTCCGATATCGATGCCCGCCGGGACAAAGCCAAAATATCAAAATGGCTGGAAACCCAACGAGGTCGCCCACAATACCGCGCCGCGCCGTCTGTAAATCGGGCCGTTTCCCGAATTATGCGCCCGCTCTCAAAACAGTTTGGGGGTGGCCTGGCCGCCATCGAACCACATTGGAATGAAATCATCGGACCGAAATTTGCCAAAATTTCGCGCCCGGTCGGGTTTCAGAGCGGTTCCAAGGGACGACAATTGATTATTCGCGCCCCCGGGCCGGCCGGGGCACTTATCATGGCCGCGCAGTCTCAGATATTAGACAGGATCAATAGCTATATGGGCCCTGGCCACGTAAAATCGATTAAGGTCATTCAAGGACAAATGAGAAATTCCGAAAAATCGAAACGTCCGAGCGCCAAACCTCTGACACCTTCTATTAAGCGTGAACTGCAATCGGGGCTGGATCATATTGATGATCCTGACCTAAAAGCCGCATTGAATAAATTTGGCGAAGCCGTATATGCCCGCCAGCGCAAAACCTGAAACTGGATATTATCATGAGAAAATCAATTTTATCGCTTTTGGCTGTTTCCACTCTTTTTGCAGGCGGTTTAAGTTTTGCCCAAAGCCATGACCATGATCATGACCATTCCTCTCATGCTCCGGCTAAAGAAAAACGTGAGATCGACATAGATCATGTGTTTAACGAAGCTCCAGACGATCATTCCATAGGCTCCGAGACCGCGCCGGTGAGTATGATTATTTATGCCTCGGTCACCTGTCCGCACTGCTCCGACTGGTTCACCAATCACTGGCCAAGTTTTAAAGCCAATCATATTGACAATGGCGACATCCGCGTCACTTTTCGCGAATTCCCTACCGCGCCAGCGCAATTGGCAATGGCTGGTTTCCTCCTCGCCAATTGTGGGACTGAAGATCAATATTTTGATGAGATCGTGCATCAAATGCAGTCACAGGCGGCTATTTTCGAGGCTGTCAAAGCCGGCAGGGCCAAAGAAACCTATGACGGGCTTGGACAGCGCGTTGGACTTGAAAATGAAGAAGCCATGACCGCCTGTTTTTCGAATGAAGACAATTTCAAACGGATTAATCGGTCATTATTACGTGCCGAAGCCGGCGGAATCGAAGGTGTACCCGCCTTTATCGTGGACGGCGAACTTTATCGCGGCGATACGTCAGCAAAGGGATTATCGGCCCTGATTGATAGCAAAGTGGCCTCTGGAATGACGCCAATGCCTGGTAAATGATAAGAATCTGTTAATAAATTAATAAAACCTTAACCCCGAACTTGCCAAGAACGTTCAAATTGCGAGAGTGACCTATGTTGCAGTTTTCTAAAACTGATTCGTTAACCCGTACCGTCATGGTGACCCTGGCCGGAGCCCTGATGCTGTCCGCCTGTGGAGACAAGACGGCAACCACCACCACGGGCGGAAGCCAAAGCGAATATGAAGTCGCAGGTGATCATGCCATCGGAAATCCAGATGCTGCCGTGACCATTGTCGAATATGCCTCCGTTGTCTGCGGAGCCTGCGCCAATTGGCATACCTCCGTTTATCCGGACTTTAAAAAGAAATATGTGGATAGCGGCAAAGTCCGTTTTATCTTTCGTGAATTTCCGACCCCGCCTGAAAACCTGGCCCAGGCCGGCTTTCTGATTGCCAACTGCGCCGCTGAAGACCGTTATTTTGAGAACATTTCCATGCAGTTCCAACGCCAGCGCGCCCTGTTAAGCGCGCCAGATAAACGCCAGGCCTATGTGGATCTGGCGAAGGCTTCAGGATTAAGCGAAGCCGATTTTGAGGCCTGCCTGAGCAGCGAAGAGGAAATCGCCAAATACAAGGCCGTCGTTCAAGGCGGGCAAGATGCCGGCGTTTCCAGCACGCCAACCTTCTTTATTAATGGTAAGAAGGAAAAAGTATTCACCATTGAAAGCATCGATGAAAAACTCGCCCCGTTATTGGGCGAAGACATGCCCGCGTCCGAAGAGGCGCCTGAGGAAGCTCCAACGGAATAATCTATGGGTAGCCTCGTCTTCAATCAGATCAAGCTTGTCGGGTTTAAGTCCTTTGTTGACCCAACCGACTTTCTGATTGAACCGGGGCTCACCGGAATTGTCGGACCAAATGGGTGCGGCAAGTCTAATCTACTGGAAGCCATTCGCTGGGTTATGGGCGCGAATTCAGCTAAAGCCATGCGCGCCAAAGGCATGGATGACGTTATTTTTAACGGCACAAAAATGCGGCCGCCTCGTAATCAGGCCCATGTCACTTTAAATATTGATAACCGGGCTCGGATCGCACCCTCTATATTTAATGATACGGATGATCTGGAAGTCACCCGGATTATTACCAAAGGCCAGGGCAGCAAATATAAAGTCAACGGCAAGACGGTTCGCGCAAAAGACATTCAGCTGCTTTTTGCTGATGCCAGCACAGGCGCAAACTCCCCTGCCCTGGTTCGGCAAGGTCAGATCAATGAGTTAATCGGCGCTAAGCCCTCAAATCGACGCCGCATTCTTGAAGAAGCCGCCGGGATTTCCGGTTTGCACACACGCCGTCACGAGGCTGAATTGCGTCTGCGCGCCGCTGAAACCAATCTCGACCGGTTGGAAGATGTTGTACAGCAAATTGAAAGCCAGCTGGCATCGCTTCGTCGGCAATCGCGCCAAGCGGCTCGCTATAAGCGCCTGGCCGGTGAAATTCACGAGTTTAAGGCCTTGTTGTGGCTTAAGCGCTGGCAATCTGCCTTGGAAATTTTATCCGCCTCAGAAGCCGCTCTGAAAGCCAGTGAAACTGACGTACAGGATCTCGCGGCTAAGGCAGCGGAACTTACGCGCAAAGCCACGGAACTTGCAGAAACCTTGGAACCCAAGCGCGAAGAACAGTTGATCGCCGCAGCAGTTCTGGCTCGGCTTAATGCGGCGAAAGAAACGCTGGAGCAAGACGAAGCCTCAGCCAAGACTGAAATTCGCAAGTTAGAAGGCCAGATTGAGCAATTAGGCGTCGATATTGAGCGCGAAATGGCGATCGCTGAGGATGCCAAATCCGCAAAGACACGTCTCGACAGCGAATTTGAAGCCCTTTCAAACGCCAAGGACATGACCGCCGCCATATCGGAGGCACAAACGATCGCGGCCTCAGCAATCGAAGCCCGAACAACGCTTGAAAACGAATTCAACGAATTGACCCGAAAAATTGCGGATCAAACGGCCCGCAAGGAAGGTCTGGAGCGGGATGTGGCTAACGCCAAAGTGCGATTGGAACGGCTTCAGTCCGAAAAACGGCAAACGGAGCAAAAGCTTAATGACACCCGTGCCTCCGCCCCGGCATCCAACAATAATTTGTTTGATGTCTCGGCAAAAGATGCCCGCAATGCTTTGGAAGCAGCGCGCGTTAAGGAACGGGAGTTACAGGCCGAACGATCAGAACTGGAAGATAAAGAAAACCAGCACCGGGAAACGCTTTCCAGCCACCGTCAGGCCTTAACTAAAATTCAGTCGGAACAATCCACGCTGACAAAGCTTTTTGCCCGCGATACGGATGACGGCTTAACATCGGCTTTAAACGCCATTGACGTTCAAAAGGGGTATGAGCAAGCATTAGCGGCCGCCTTAGGCGATGACCTCGACGCCCCAATCAGTGGTAGCGCGCCTTTAAAATGGGGGGGTGCTGACAAGCCATCGCAAGCCCTACCAGACAATATCCGTCCGCTCAGTGAATTTGTCACCGCACCGGCCGAACTCACCGCCCGTTTATCTCAAATCGGTGTCGCCAATTCCGTTGATATTCCAAATTTGAAATCCAAACTGCTTCCCGGGCAAAGGCTGGTGACCCAAGACGGGCAACTTTTACGCTGGGACGGGTTTGAAATGGATGCTGGCGCCGAAACCCCTGCCGCGATCCGTTTACAACAACAAAATCGCCTTGCTGAGATCGAGACAGAAGTCGGGTCGCTGCTTCAATCAGTCGAAAACTCTCAGGCCGATTTTGACCAAGCTAAAGCCTCTCGACAGGCTTTGGTACAGGCCCTGAGAGAGTTTCGCACAACTTTACCGGATTTGGAGCACAAGGAACGTGATGCCCAATCCGCTCTGTCCAAATTCGAAACCGATGTTGTTCGACGAGAAGCAGAGACACAAGCGCTGACTGATCGCCTGCACCGCTTGGACAATGAAATCTCTGACAATCAGCAAACTCTGGACGCCGCCGAAAAAATATCAGCGGAATTCGAAGGCGCCGAACATTTGGTTGAGCAAGGTCAATTGCTTGAGAATAATCTACGTGATGCCCGCGAAGCGGCTGATGATGCCAGCGCCCATTACCGGAGCCTGAAAAATGAATCAGATGCCCGGAAGGCCCGGCTAAACGCCGTTGAGACGGAACGGGCCAACTGGGTCAAGCGCGGCCAACTGGCGGAAGAGCGCCTCGAATCCTTAACCCAGCGCCTACAGATTTCAGAAGAGACCTTGCGAGCGTCGACCAGCGGTCCGGACCAGTTTGAAGAACGCCGCAGCGCATTATTTTCAGAACTGGAAGCGGCCGAAGCCCGCCGCAACGCCGCCGCTGATGGTCTGGCCGAGGCAGAAACCGCCCTGCGGAATGCGGAATCAGATGCCAAACACGCTGAAAATAAACATGCCAGCGCTCGCGAAGAGCGCGCCGCGACCGAAGCCCGGCTAACAGCGGCAAAAGAACGGATTGAAGACGTTAAGGCCCGCATCGTGGAAACGCTTTCCTGCGAACCCGGCGGACTGGCAGGATTGCTCGGTGAATTGCCAGCGGACAGCAATCTGACGGAAACTGATATCGAACGGAAGCTGGAACGCCTACAAAATGAGCGAGAGCGTATGGGCGGAGTCAATTTACGCGCTGATGTCGAAGCCCAAGAACAGGAAGAACGTCTCGAAGCTATGACCTCCGAGCGGGAAGATCTTATTGCCGCCATTGCGCGCCTGCGCGAGGGTATAGACGAACTCAATTCCGAAGGCCGCGAACGGCTACTTCAGGCCTTTGAAACGGTAAACGATCATTTTGGCAAACTCTTCCGGACGCTGTTTGGTGGCGGTGAAGCCTCATTAGCGTTGACGGAATCAGATGATCCGCTTGAGGCTGGTCTCGAGATTATGGTCAGCCCACCCGGCAAGAAACTTGGTTCTATGTCTTTAATGTCCGGCGGAGAGCAGGCGTTGACAGCAACGGCTCTGATATTTGCCGTATTTTTATCAAATCCCGCGCCGATTTGTGTGTTGGACGAAGTTGACGCGCCGCTCGATGACGCCAATGTCTCTCGCTATTGCGACCTATTGGACGAAATGACCCGCCAAACCAACACCAAATTCATTGCCATTACCCATAATGCCGTCACCATGTCTCGCATGAACCGTCTATTTGGCGTCACAATGGCAGAACAAGGTGTCTCGCAGCTTGTGTCTATGGAGCTCAATACGGCGACCCAATTGGTGGCGGCTGAGTAAGATTACGACTCAGTAATAGAGCAGAATTGTCGCACCCTCAAAATTTCGCCTTTTTTCTATTGTTTTCAACCACTTAACCCAAGGCCAGCTATGGTTGACTTCATAGGGCCTCGCGAGTAAGTTTCGCGCGCTTTTGAGGGGCTGGTTTTTTCATCCATTTCCTTGTGAAAGCGGAATGTGATTTATGTCAGATAAGAACGGAAATTCTTCAAACTCACCAAAGACTTCAGACTTGGATGATCTTGAGCAGCGCCTGGAAGATGCGAAGCAAAGACACGCCCCAGAAGTTGAGTATGAAAATGACAATTCCCTTCTTGGCATGGCATGGCGCATTAGTACCGAGCTTGTGGTCGCTGTTTTGGTGGGTTGCGCGCTCGGATACGGCATAGATTACTTCGCGGGAACCGGGCCCTGGTTCATAATTCTTGGCTTGGTACTGGGTCTCGCCGCAGGACTTAGAAATACGTTTCGGCTCGTCCTTGAAATGGAAGCCGAAGAAAAGAAACGACTTGAAAAGCAAGGTAAATCCTAGCTTTTCGTTTTAAAAGGAGTGGGACGTGGCAAACGACCCGATGAAACAATTTGAGATTGCCCCGATTGTTGAGGGCCCTCAGCTTGGACCAATTGATACGACTTTTACAAACTCGTCACTGTGGATGTTCATCGCCGTGTTTGGGGTCATCATTTTGTTCGGTTTAGCCACGGGTCGCAAACTGATCCCGGGGCGCCTGCAATCTCTCGGTGAAATCTGCTATGAATTCATTGCTGACATGGTGAAAGACACAACAGGCCCCGAAGCCATGAAGTTTTTCCCCTTTGTCTTCACAATTTTCTTCTTCATCCTGTTTGCCAATCTGTTGGGCATGAACCCTTGGGCCTTTACGACGACATCACATTTGGCCGTTACAGCCGCTCTGTCATTCTTTGTGGTCGGCATGGTCTTCGTCATGGGCATTGTGAAAAACGGACTTCGGTTTTTCAAAATTTTCGCCCCGAGCGGTCTGCCTTTCATCATGTATTTCCTGATCGTCCCGATCGAAATCATTTCCTTTATTGCGCGGCCTGTTGCGCTGAGTGTACGTCTGTTTGCTAATATGATGGCGGGCCACGTTATGCTGAAAGTTTTTGCGATTTTTATCGCCTGGCTGATCAGCCTTGGCGGCGTTTACTGGGCCGCTGCGATCGTACCCGTCATCGGAACAACCGCGATTGTAGCACTTGAATTCCTGGTGGCCGCCCTACAAGCCTTCGTATTCGCGATCCTCACCTGCGTTTATCTCAACGACGTCTATCACGTGGATCACTAGTAAATTAATCTGATTATTCCATATTCAAGGAGAACTATCATGGAAGCAGAAGCAGCAAGATACATCGGTGCAGGCCTTGCATCTATGGCTCTTATCGGTGCCGGTATCGGTATTGGTACCGTATTCGGAAACTACCTCTCAGGCGCTCTTCGTAACCCGTCTGCAGCGGCCTCACAGCGTACAAACCTTCTTCTCGGCTTCGCGCTTTGTGAAGCGACAGGTCTGTTCGGATTTGTGATGTCATTCATTATCCTGTTTGGATAATTAAGTAGTTCTTGAGGAGGCCGTAATGGCAGCTGAAACGAAATATGCGGAAGATGCCGCGCACAAGGCGGCTGAAGCCTCTGGCGGTCTTCCCCAATTGGATTTCTCGACCTGGAGCAGCCAGATTTTCTGGCTGGTGGTTACCTTTGGTCTCCTTTATTTTGTCCTGTCGCAGTTTATTCTGCCGCGTATCGGACAAGGCATTAATGAACGGTCTGACCGGATCGCCGACGATCTCGATTCCGCATCCCGCATGCAACAGGAAGCGGAACAGGCCGTCATCGAATATGAACGGACCATGTCCAAAGCGAAAGCCAAGGCCCACAATATTGCCGAAGCAACTCGTAAGTCTATCGATGCCGATATTGCCAAAGAAGTCGAAGCCGCTGAAGCGGATTTTGCAGCCAAGCAGTCTGTCGCGGATGAACGGATCGCTAAAAAACGGGCAGATGCGTTGTCTCAGATCGATAAAGTTGCTCAGGATACAACGGCAGCCATCGTTCAAAAACTTGGCAATATTAAACCTACAGCGGCGCAATTGAAAAAGGCGCTGGGCGCGGTGAAAGGCTAGTCATGACACGTTTATACGCATCTGCTGGAACCCCGCTTCATCTGGATCCTAGTTTTTGGGTCGCCGTTTGTGTGATGCTGTTTTTCGCGCTCTTGCTCTGGAAGGGGGCGCATAAGGCCATCGGACAGGCTTTGGATGCCCGGGCAGACAAGATCCGCGCAGAACTGGATGAGGCGCGTCGCCTACGCGAAGAAGCCCAAACATTGCTCGCTTCCTATCAGCGCAAACAAAAAGAAGCTGAAGAGCAGGCTGAAGACATCGTCAGACAGGCGCGTCACGACGCAGAAGCTATGGCTGAGAAGGCTCGTGAAGATCTTTCAGAGCGCTTGGAACGTCGCGCGGCTATGGCTGAAGCAAAAATTGCAAACGCCGAAGCACATGCACTTGCCGAGGTTAAAGCCAAGGCGGCTGACATTGCGCTTGAGGCGGCCGAAAGTCTTCTTAAGGGTCAACTCAGTGCCACGGATCACACTAAGCTGATCAATGAGGGTATCGCACAAATGGGTAAATCGCTGAACTAGCAACCTGTTAACAAGATGACAAAAAAGCCCCCCGCATTGCGGAGGGCTTTTTTTATGGGAGCATTTGAATTTTCTATTATCTGATTAGGCGTCGGATTTACTTTTAATGCGAATATCCTGATTAAGAATGGCCTTGCCGATATCGCGAAAAGCTTTACGGAATGCCGTGGCATCTGCAGCGTCAAAATAGTGATCCTCTTTACCTGACCTATCTTTACAAGGACCTTTTCCGTTTCCACTAGGAGGGTTACCGTTCTGTGTTGCCCTTAAACACCCTAGATGGTCGGAATTACCACGAGGGTTTTTACTACCCTTATCCTTATTTTTGTCATCCCAAGATGCGCAATCCAGCAACATCACCTGACCTTTATCCGGCGCCGCAAAGGCCACGGAATAAATATTAATGCCCTCAGCTCGCATTTCCGTACATAGCTTAATAGACTCATCATCCCAATCAGATTGGTTATTATCACCATCGGTCATAAAGATAACCGTTTCTCTCAAGTCGCTAAGTTTGAATTCTGGATCATTATTGGAACGAAATACCCGATCATCCCGAATTTGCTTATACGCATTGGCTAGCGCAGGCGCTGAATTTGTGCCTCCTCCCGCGGTTAAGGCATTGGCCGCTGTTTGCAGATGGTTCCAGCCCCAATTCATATTCTGATCGTCAACCATCGCTGTATTGTAAGTCGTCATCCCTGTGCGTAGAGCCGTATCCAGCAATCCAGGCTCATCGACAGATTCCTCAATCGCCATAAACAGGTCCGTGATCGATTCTTTCAACGCGTCAATTTTTATACGTCCATCAGATGTCGTCCCGCCCATGGACCCAGAGACGTCCAATGAAAAAGCAATCGTTACCGGATCAAGATTTTTCTCAATATAGCTGACAATACTGCCATTTGAAACGGCTGCTTTCTTTTTGCCGATAAAATTTCCAAAAAACATAGGTAGCTCAGTGTGAATAGCAACTCTGACTTCTTCGTTGACGTCATCAAAAATAATTGTTGGTTCACCTTTTATTGTCGCAGGCAGAAATGCGCCGCCATTGGCGTCCACGAATTTTTGTACAACCGCTCTTCTTTCGGCGTCAGATTTGTCTGAAACTGTGGCACCGGCCAAGGCCGCAGCGTCAGCAATTGCGGCGATTTTCGCTCGCGATTTTACCATATTGGTATAGTCAACAGCCACAACCATACCAGTCATCAGCATCGTTGCCGTCACGGAAAACATGATCGCAAATTGACCACTTGAATTCTTTAAATAGCGTTTAAACATCGTTTTAGTTCCCAAATCCCATCCCAAGGGTGGTTTTCGGTACCAAAAAGAAGTTTTTTTCCCGTTATTAAAGATCCTTAACGCGCAGTTAAAACGCCCTATTCCGCGGCCTCTAAATGGGCCGACGGAGGCGTCCAACGCAATATTGGTTTACGGGCCGCCTGAGTTTCGTCCAGACGCCGCATTGGAGCGTAAATCGGGGCGGCTTGAAAGGCTTCGACGTCCCCGGCTTTCGCCCGTTCAGCCAGCCCTCGCATAGACGCGATAAACCGGTCAAGTTCTTGTTTACTTTCGGATTCTGTGGGTTCAATCAGCATCGCCCCATGTACAACCAGTGGAAAATACATGGTCATAGGGTGATAACCTTCATCAATCATAGCCTTGGCGAAATCGAGCGTGGTCACGCCGGTACCGTCTAGGAAATGATCATCAAACAAGGCCTCATGCATGCAGACGCCGGGGAAAGCCGGGGTCATGACGTCAGACAATGATGCCTGAACATAATTGGCGTTTAAAACCGCATCCTCTGTTGCCTGCTTTAAACCGTCTGAGCCATGGCTCATCATATAGGTCAGAGCGCGGGTAAACATGCCCATTTGCCCATGAAAAGCACACATGCGACCGAAACTGGCGGCGCCTGCACCGTCCTTATGCTCGACAAAATGATAGCTATCGCCGTCTTTCGTCACGAAAGGCAGCGGCGCAAAATCTTTAAGCGCATCCGACAATACTGTCGGGCCGGCACCCGGGCCGCCGCCGCCATGTGGCGTGGAAAAGGTTTTGTGGAGGTTGAGATGCATCGCATCAATGCCCAGATCGCCTGGACGCACCCGACCGACCAGCGCATTAAAATTGGCCCCATCACAATAAAAATAGCCGCCAACCCCGTGAATAAGATCTGCGATTTCGATGATATCGCGCTCAAATAAACCGCACGTATTGGGGTTGGTCAGCATGATCCCGGCAACATCATCGCCTAATTTAGCTTTCAACGCGTCCATATCCACACGACCATCTTTGGTCGCGGGGATTTCATCAATTGAAAACCCACATTGGGCCGCTGTCGCCGGATTTGTGCCGTGCGCACTTTCCGGCACCAAAACCCGGCGTTTATGAGTATGTCCGTCGGCGTCCAGACGGGCTCGAATTGCCGCCATGCCACACCATTCACCATGCGCTCCGGCCTTGGGGGTCATAGCCACAGACGGCATGCCAGTCAGCGTACAAATCCAATGGGCCAGTTCGTGAATAAGCTCAAGCGCTCCCTGAACGGAAGATTGTGGTTGCAAGGGATGCACATCCGCAAAACCCGGCATGCGCGCTACTTTTTCATTTAACCGCGGATTGTGTTTCATTGTGCAAGAGCCGAGTGGGTAAACGCCAAGGTCAATCGCATAATTTTTTTGCGACAGACGTACATAATGGCGCATAGTCTGAGGCTCTGTCAGGCCCGGCAGACCGATTTCCGATGTTCGCTCCATACCGCCCAGGCGGGACTTGCCGCTTGGAACTTCACCAAAATCAACACCCGATCGGCGCGGCGTGCCGATTTCAAAGATCAGCTTCTCATCCTGTAACAATCCTTTATTGCCGGAAACGGTTGCAACCTCATTGCTATTGGCGACAGACGGGGCTGTCGGACGGCCTTGATTATTCATGCTCATGATTGTGGCTCCTTTTTGGAGAAGACGACCAATACACTCAGATCGTCGGTGATATCGTGAAAACGGTGTTCAATTTGGGCGGCAACAAAAATCGTATCGCCGGCTTTGACCGGGCGGCTCTCTCCGTCACAGAAAAACTGCGCCGTGCCGGAGATGACGAAATAAAGCTCATCCAGGTCATGGGGCTGTTGCGGATCAATCGCGCCTGCCTTAAGTTCATAAATTTCGGCAGTCATCGTCGCTATGTTCAAAAACTCGTTGAATAGGCACTGATCGCCGCGACTTGAGGGCGACACCTCTGCCAGAGGCCAAATGTCGTAACTCAGGCTCATGCCAAGATCGCTTCCAGGGCCTGACGATATGCGGCAATGTCCGCATCGCTGACGACTTCGGTAGCCGCGACTAGTAGAAGATCTTCATTGTCGCCGGACAAGCGCGACATGGGCACACCGCCCAATATGCCTTTATCGGCAAGGGCCTCGACCACGGCTTCAGCCGGTTTAGACAGGCGCAATGTAAACTCGTTAAAAAACGTTTCATTGACCAATTCGACACCATCAATAGCGGAAAGTTCATCCGCGAGCTGGCAGGCCCGGCCATGGTTGGTCTCGGCCATTTGCCGCAATCCCGCCTCACCGAGCAGGCTCATATGAATGGTAAAGGCCAAACAACACAAACCGGAATTTGTACAAATATTGGAGGTCGCTTTTTCACGGCGAATATGTTGCTCGCGAGTTGAAAGCGTCAATACAAATCCACGCTCGCCATTGGCATCCACGGTTTCACCACAAACTCGGCCAGGCATTTGCCGCACCAGTTTCTGGCGGCAGGCAAACAGGCCAACATAGGGCCCGCCAAAGTTCAGGCCGACGCCAATACTTTGACCTTCACCCACAACGATATCCGCGCCCTGCTCGCCCGGGCTTTTGATCGCGCCAAAGGCGACGGGCTCGGTAAAGACCGCGATAAGCAAGGCCCCTTTAGCATGGGCGGCTTCAGCATAAGGTTCCAGATCGACAATTTCCCCAAAGACATTCGGGCTTTGAACAACAATACAGGCCGTATTGTCATCGATCTGATCTATTGCGGCATGATCTTGCCCCGGGGCAGATGGATTATCGGTTAACTCGATACCGAGATATTGCGCCACAGTCTGTGTTGCCGCGGCGTAATGCGGGTGCAGGCCAGAGGCCAGGATCGCCTTCATTTTCTTGCCGCGTGCCACGCGAGTCGCCATGACGACCGCTTCGGCGCAAGCGGTTGACCCGTCATACATAGAGGCATTGGCCACATCCATGCCAGTTAACATAGCAACCTGGGTTTGGAACTCGAACAAGGCCTGCAAAGTGCCTTGGGAAATTTCCGGTTGATAAGGTGTATAGGCCGTCAGGAATTCTGAACGCTGAATCAGGTGATCAACCGTTGCCGGAATATGATGCTTATAAGCGCCTGCCCCGCAGAAAAACGGTGCGGAACCCGCAGACAGGTTTTTGCCCGAGAGCTTAGCCATATAGCTTTCAACCGCCGCTTCGGATTGATGCCTGGGGACATCGACCAGATCTTTGAGACGTGCTGATTCCGGCACATCTAAAAATAAATCATCTACAGATTTAACGCCAACCACGTCCAGCATAGCGCGGCGGTCATTTTCATTGAGGGGAAGATAACGCATATTTATCCCTTATTTTGAAACATTATGAAGGCGGCAAAGGCCGCAAAAATGAGACCGACAATGTCGGTAATAGCTATTTTTCCAAGTGGCCCGTCCATTTGCCCTCTGACTAAGGCAAATAGTACAAATGAGCCCATGCTTAGAACGCCAAGCGCCAGAGCAGGCCATCGCAATTCTTGACGATAGGACGCCGCCAGCAAAAGCAATCCAATCAGGCCGAGCAATATCGCGCGGTGTTGCAGCAAAGTCATGAGCTCCAGATTATCGGGCGAAATTCCATAAAGCGTTTTAAACTTGGACGGGGAAACCGCGCCAAGCAATGGCGTCAAATTGATCAACGCCATCAACCAGAATAATGTCGGGAGAATTTTCGACATTCAATTCCCTGCCAATCTCATCCTTCGTCAAGCTCAGGATGAGGTTTCACAAAACAATTTCCTCACCCTGAGCCTGACGAAGGGCGAGGAAAATCAGGGTTTAAAGCCCGTCGCAATAGGCCTTGTACTTATCCGAATCCATAAGCGAACCGAGTTCCCCAGCGTCCGAAATTTTGATTTTCAAAAACCAGCCATCACCTTCCGCAGACGCATTGACCGTATCCGGTGCATCTTCGAGAGCTTCATTGATGGCGGTAACTTCACCACCGACAGGGGCATAAACTTCAGATGCGGCTTTGACAGATTCAACCACAGCCGCCTCGTCGCCTTTATCCAAAGACTTGCCGACATCCGGTAGCTCAACATAAACGACATCGCCCAATTGCTTGGCCGCGTAAACAGAAATGCCGACCGTACCGGTATCGCCGTCAACGCTGATCCATTCGTGATCTTCGGTGTAATAAGTGCTCATAGGGTCCTCCTAACCTCTGTAATAAGTATGCGGCACAAAGGGGAGCTTCACGACTTTGGCCGGTCTGGCTTTCCCCCTGACCATTAAATTTATCTCACTGCTGGCTTTGGCAAACTTTCGGGCCACATAGCCCATGGCCACAGGACCACCTACAGACGGACCGAAGCCCCCGGACGTAATTTCACCAATTGTGTTGCCGTCTTGATCCTGAATTTCAGTATGTTCGCGAGCTGGTGCTTTGCCTTCCGGTAGAATACCGACCAGGCGTTTACTGGATTTATCCGCAATGTCAGCCGCAATACGGGCCGCACCCAAATAGCCTTCACCGCCGCGTCGATGTTTTTGCACGGACCAGATCAAGCCCGCTTCAATCGGGGAAACGGAGGTATCGATATCATGTCCGTAAAGGCAAAGCCCGGCCTCAAGTCGCAGACTGTCGCGGGCGCCTAGCCCGATCAGCTCTACATCATCATGTGCGAGCAATTGATCCACCAAAGCGTCCACATCTTCATGTTTGACGGAAATTTCATAGCCGTCTTCGCCCGTATATCCAGACCGCGAAACATGAGCCCAGATGTCACCGAGAGGCAAATCCGTATGCGTCATAAAGACCAGATCTTGAACTTTCGAATTTAACCCACCGAGCACTTCGGCCGCTTTTGGGCCTTGCAAGGCAATCAGGGATAGCGTGTCATCTTTGATCGATAGATTCACACCGTCCGGCAGGTGTTTTTCGATATGGGCGAAATCATCATCTTTGCAGCCTGCATTGACGACCAGATAAAGCGTATGGGTATGTCCCTCGAGTCCTAAGCGGGAAATCATCAGATCATCCAAAATCCCGCCCTCTGCATTGAGGAATTGCGAATAGCGCTGCTGACCCGGTTTAAGGCTTTGAATATCGGCCGGAACAATCGTTTCCAATGCCTTGGCCGCGGTCTCAAACGTGCCGTCATCCGCCGAAATAAAACATTGGCCCATATGCGAGACATCAAACAGGCCGCATTTCTCTCGCGTATGCAAATGCTCTGATTTAATGCCAAGCGGATACTGAACCGGCATATCATAACCCGCAAAGGGTACCATTTTGGCCCCTGCGGCCACATGTTTATCAAATAATTTTGTGCGTTTAAGCTCTGACATGATCACACACTCCTTGGGCTGAACCCGTTAAATGTGCCACCAGCTGTCCTTGTGGGCCTGAGAGATTTTACTCCTTCGGCGGGGCGTTAAACCAGATCGCCCGCTTTCCAGCTTTTATTATCCGAACGGTCCCTTGTACCTGAGCGTTTCCGGGGCGGTTGCGCCTTCGGTGGTGACATTTAAGTCACTCTCTCCCGTTTGGATGCCTGAAGGCATAGCGAAAATATTGAAAGAGTCAACGGGCCTACATTCGCTCCGGAACCTCGATTCCGATAATATTCAGACCAAGCTCAAGCTGACGCAGAGTCAATTCGGCTAAGGCCAGGCGCGAAGATTTCACCTCAGTCGCCACGTCGTTCTTTAAGATCGGGCAATCCGTGTAAAACCGTGAGAAGCTTTGCGCCAAGCGGTAAACGTGATCGCAAACCAGATGCGGCGCATATTTGCTTTCCGCCGCGGCCAGCGCCCGGTCAAATCCATCCAGAGCCATAGCGAGTGCGCTCTCAGACGGGTGAGAGATTTTAATTTCACCCGCGCGGACACCCTCATCAGCCGCCCGACGCAGCAGAGATTTAATCCGTACCGCCGCATATAATAGATAAGGTCCGGTTTTGCCTTCAAAGGCCGTGAAACGTTCGGGATCAAATACATAATTGGTTGTTCGCTGATTTTGCAAATCACCAAACTTCAACGCCGCCATACCAACTTTATCAGCAATATCGGCCCGCTCATCAGCATCAAAATCCTGACCAATACCCGATTCTTCCAGCCGTGTTGTCGCCGCGTCACGCATCATGCTGACAAGATCTTCCAATCGCAGCACCCCGCCCTCACGGGTTTTGAACGGCTTGCCATCTTTGCCGTTCATAGTGCCAAAACCAAGGTGATCAAGCTGATCGCGGTCATACCAACCGGCCTTAACGGCGCCGCGGAAGACCTGCTCGAAATGCAAGGCCTGGCGCTGATCGACCACATATAAAATCAGGTCCGGATCGATTTCAGATTTCCGGTCAACCAATGTCGCGAGATCCGTTGTGTGATAGAGCACCGCACCGGACGAGGCCAACAACATGACCGGCGGGACATCTTTCTTTTCGCTCTCATCATCAACACGTATGATCAGCGCGCCGTCACTTTCTTCGGTAATACCTTTGGCGCGCAGCTCATCAATCATCCCCGGGATCAGGGGATCAACACAGGCCTCTCCTTTCCAGAGATCAAATTCGACGCCCAAAGAGCCATAACCTTTTTTAAGGCTTGCAATCGAAACCGTGATGAAATGATCCAGCAAGGCCCTGTAACCGGGTCGTCCGGCCTGAAGCTCAGCGGTCGCCGCGCGCGATCGTTCCATGCGTGCGGGGTCCTCTTTGGCCTTGCGGCTCGCGGCCGGATAGAGCCGGGCCAGATCATCCATAGCAACGGGGCTAGCATCTGGGTAGTCGCCGGCTTTGTCCGCGTAAAAATAAGGGAGGTCTGGCTGCTCATCTTCAAGCTCGGTAATCAGATGCCCCATTTGCAGGCCCCAATCCCCTAGATGAACATCGCCTATCACATTATGACCGCGAAAACGCAAAAGCCTTTTGATCGCCTCGCCGATCACAGCCGAGCGCAAATGCCCGACATGCATGGGCTTAGCAACATTGGCGCCGCCATAATCAATCACAATCGTCTTGGGATCAATGTTCTGAGCGCCCGTTCGCGGGTCTGAGAAAAGCGTATTGGCGCGGCCAGATACCGCATCCGGTGTTGGCGTAATATTTAAAAAGCCCGGACCGGCTATTTCGATATCGGCAATGGCCGAATTTGAAGACAAAATTTCTGAAACCTGAGTAGCAATTTCTCGCGGATTAGCCTTCTCGCCTTGTTTTTTTAAGAAACCTGCGGCCGCCATAGCGCCATTACACTGAAAAGGTGCCAGATCCGGTCGATCAGATTCCGTGACTTTGCCGAAATTTTCCGGAAAGCCCAATTGTTCAAAGGCAGCCCGGGCCGCCTGGTCCAGGAGGATTAATACCGATTGTGACATAATTCAGTCCTGCAGCTTATTCCTGGCCGACAGAGACCCGGAAGCGTTTACCAGCGGCATTAAAGGCACGTTGTTCAGGCGTAATGACAAAACCCGTAATAATTTCAAAGTTTTGCCCAGACGTATTTTCATTTGCCCGTGGAATAACAATGCGGTCGACTTTTTCGACAATTCTGACACGATCCGCGCCGGCAGGAAAGTTGACCCGAAGGGGGAATACTTCTTTGTGGATAACACCTATATTTTTACGGGTCACGGCCACGAAATATTCATAGACGGCACTATCACCACTGGCGGCTGGCCCGCGTCCAAAATCCATCTCGATTTCCATATCCGCGACAATGGGCTGTTCTCCATAATAGCGGCAAAGACTGCGAATTTTACCCATTTCCCCGGTAAAGCCCACATTGGCAAAAGTTTCCGCCCCTTTCATCTCGACAATGCGCTGAGCGTCATAAATTGAAAAGGCACGCGGGCAGGGTCCAGGATTTCGTTCACCGGCTTCACCGATCTTGAGCGCTTCCTGGGTCGATCGACATCCGGACAGCGCGATAACAGACGCAATTGCCGAAGCCATTAATATCTTTGTGAGCCGCATAAAACATCCATTTCGAGTCAGCTAGGTCAAAACGGGCTATAGCCTGTTCGGCCCGTCTCTGTTAAGTGGTTTTTCTGGCGCCTTGTTATCGGGTTCGCCGCCGGGGGGCAACGCCCGATACGCAAATGAGGATAATTTAATGCAGCCTGAAAATCCGGCCAATGACCGATTACC
>JAHDDX010000103.1 GCA_020629135.1 Hellea sp. | reverse complement strand
ACCAGCAGCAAAATAGAGCGCAGGTTATTGTTCCAGATATGTGTCCTTAAGCCATAGGCCTGCATCATGGCCAAAAGCCTTTGTGATTAGAATTGCACCTCAACTGGCTCCATCAGAGCGTCACGCCCTTCCGGCGCCTCGAAGAATTCACGAGGATTAAATCCAAACGGGCCCGCAATAAGAACCGCCGGGAATTGCTCACGCCCGGTGTTATATTCCTGTGCCGCGTTATTGTAGAACCGACGCGCAGCCGCGATTTTGTTTTCAACATCCGCCAGCTGATCCTGCAGCTGCAGGAAGTTTTCATTGGCTTTCAGCTCAGGGTAATCTTCCGCCAGAGCGAACAGTTTACCCAAAGCCTGGGTCAACATACCTTCAGCAACGGCTTGCGTATTTGGGGAGTCTGCGGAGACAGCGGCCTGACGCGCTTGAACGACCTCTTCAAAAGTCTCTTTTTCGTGCTTCGCATAACCTTTGACCGTATTGACCAATTGCGGCACCAGATCTTGTCTTTGTTTGAGCTGAACCTCAATATCGGACCAGGCCTGATTACAGGTCTGACGCAATGCGACCAATCGGTTGTAGATACCGATAATGATCATCGCCAGGAAAACGACGATCCCAAGAACAACTAATAAAAATGTCATAAACGTCCCCAATGAGTAGTTTCCCCCTAAATGTGGGGGAAAACCGCACAAATTACAAGGTATGGCGCAGAATTAGCCCAGTTTTTTACGCGGATCGAAAACACCAACCCGAGAGAAACCACGCGGCGCCATTCGTCCCGCCCCTGCCCGTTTCCCGACATGAACTTCCCAGTCCTTAACGGCTGTACGTCGTCCGGCACTGTCGACAAAGCTCAGTCCGTCCTCTGCCGAGAATGTTGCAATATCAGCCAAGCCACCGTCTTTATACTTCTGCAGACGAACGCCTTTGCCGCGTCCCATTTGCGGAAGCTCCTCAATATCAAAAACCAATATCTTACGGTTTTCACCAATCGTGGCTATTTTTTCACCACTGACCGAAACACATCGAATGGCTTCGGCATCACCTTTGACATTAAGGACCTGTTTTCCGCCGCGGGTTGAAGCGATCACGTCATTTTCCATAACCCGGAACCCATAGCCTTCACTTGAGGCGACCATTAGTTCACGCCCTTCTTTGTGAACGAATAATCCGACAGGCACATGATCATCTTCCAGATCAATCATAAGACGGATCGGCTCACCATTGCCACGCCCTCCCGGGAGCTTATCCGCCGATAGGGTATAAAACTTGCCGTTTGATCCAAAGACGATGATTTTATCTGTCGTTTCCGCAGGCGCAACAAAAGCGGCGCTATCACCTTCTTTGAACTTCAGGCTCGAGACATCATCGACCTTCCCCTTCATAGCCCGGATCCAACCTTTGGCTGAAAGGACAACCGTAATCGGCTCTTTCGTGATAAAGGCGGTGGCCAGGTCGATTTCAATATCGGGCTCGTCGGCAAAGGAAGTCCGACGCCGTCCGATATCGGTGTCCTTGCCATAGGTTGCCTTGATCGATTTGACTTCATCCGTAATGGCCGCCCATTGCTTTTTCTCACTCCCGAGCAAAGACTTGATTTCCTTTTTCTCGGCGGCGAGCGCGTCATATTCCGTCTGAATTTCAATTTCCTGAAGCTTGTTCAAGGCACGCAAGCGCATATTCAGAATGGCGTCGGCCTGACGCTCAGTCAGCTTGAACTTTTTGATCAGTTCTTTCTTAGGCTCGTCCTCAAAACGGATAATGCGGATGACCTCATCAATATTGAGATAAGCTATCCGGTAGCCTTCGAGGACTTCCATGCGGTCTTCGATTTTGCCCAGGCGCTGACGGGAGCGTCGCTGGAGAACATCGCGGCGATGATCAAGGAAGGCCTGAATGACTTCGCGAAGGTTCATTACGCGCGGCGTGCGAGTCGCGTCCAGAACATTCATGTTCAGGGAAACCCGGCTCTCAAGCGCAGACAGCTTAAACAGGCTTTCCATTAACAGGTCCGGCTCAATGTTCTTGCTTTTAGGTTCCAGAACGATGCGAATATCCTCAGCAGATTCGTCACGAACATCGGCCAGCCACGGCACTTTTTTCTGCTCAATCAGTTCCGCCAGTTTCTCAATCAGCTTGGATTTTTGAACCTGATAAGGAATCTCCGTGATAATGATCTGGTACTGACCCCGTCCCATATCTTCGGTTTCCCAGCGCGCACGAACCTTGAACCCGCCGCGACCTGTCGCATAGGCCTCCAGCATAGAGTCAAAACCCTCGACGATGATCCCGCCCGTCGGCAGGTCCGGCCCTTTGACATATTGCATCAAGGTTTCGATTCGGGCCTTGGGCGTCTTGATCAAATGCAGGGCCGCGTCACAGATCTCGGCAACATTATGCGGTGGAATAGACGTCGCCATACCCACGGCGATGCCTGTCGATCCATTGGCGAGCAGATTTGGAAATCCGGCGGGCAGAACCTGCGGCTCTTCATCTTCTTCATTATAGGTCGGAATGAAATCGACGGCGTCTTCATCAATTCCCGCCAGGAGCGCGACACCGGCAGCCGTCATCTTGGCCTCAGTATATCGCATGGCGGCGGCACTATCGCCGTCAATATTGCCGAAATTCCCCTGCCCATCGACAAGCGGATATCGGGCCGAGAAGGATTGAGACAGCTTGACCAGCGCGTCATAAATCGACTGATCCCCATGCGGGTGATATTGCCCCATGACGTCCCCGACAATCCGGGCACATTTCTTATGCGCGCCTTCCGGGTTCAGCTTAAGCTGACGCATGGCATACAGAATGCGACGGTGAACCGGTTTCAATCCATCGCGCACATCCGGCAGCGCCCGCTGTGTTATCGTCGAGAGCGCATAGGCGAGATAACGCGAGGACAAGGCATCATCGATATGTTCTTCAATTATAGAGTTGGACGGGAGACCGTTGGTTTCAGTGTCTGACATGAATTATTCCGCAAAAAGCTCGAATCGCATGGAAGGTGTTTATTTGGGTGGTAAAGATTTCCCGACCCGGTGTCACGGTGTTATGAGAATTCAATTTAAATTGAAACTATCGTGCGACGGATGGCAACGTGAACTCCGAATAACCCAAAATGCCTAAAATCAAGCCCTATACAGCCTACCCGTGCATTCCGGCGAAAGCCGGAATCTGGATCAGATTGGGGGAGATCCTGATTTTCATCAGGATGCACGGATTCGGAAGAATATCTCATGCACTTTCGCAGAACGACAAAACCCAAACCTTCAACGTCATGACCAACCTTGTGGCGGTATTCCAGCGTCAATGACTCTGGCCGAATAGTTTACCGGAATAAATCCGATCATGACGAAGTGGGAATGATAAAATACGACGGCGTTCATCCGGCAGGGTTTTGTTGACGCCCCATTGCATAAACCGCCATTAGAACGAGCTTCTATATTCAATGATTTTATTATCTACGAAGTCAAAAATTTCATTGTTTTGAGATAATATTTCGCGCGTAGCACATACTGGGATTTCTCCGATGTAAATGTGAACATTTGCCAAGGATTCATTAGGCGGATCACTAAGCCAAGGCTTGGGAATATCCGGATTATTCATGGCGTATTGATATCGATAAGGTATCCGGCTGGAATAAATCGCAAATCCACGAAACTCCGGTAACATCAAAACCTGATGGATGCCCGACATTTTCCAGGACAGGTCAGAGCCAAACAAATTCTCCGTCCCTTCCCTTCCTTCTTTAGAGGGATAAGGGTACACAACCGTCGGATAATATTCGACGATGTTTCGCCCGGTGTCTATGCCTTTTAAGGCCTCTACATCTAGCAAATATTCTTGCCCTCGTATCAACCCCTGGCGTCCCTCAGAAAATGTTTTATATAGGTCCTTATGTTCCCAATTTTCATATAGATTATAAGATCGATCTGAAGAATTCTTTTTATATTCCCTGCGCATCTCAACAAGTTCAAGTGGTCCATTTCCCATGGAATTTTCGGATAAAGGGTCGTAACTAAATCGACAATAATAGTTACCCAAATCCGGCACGGCAACTTCCATAATTGCCTTAAAATCCGGAACATGTTTGGCCCAAACGCCATGCCTTCTTGTCGGGAACGCTATAGACCTCCCTTTGTTTTTTTCTTGGTTCTGGTCGCTAGAACAGGACTCGGGTTGGAGATTGTACGCCTCATCACAACCAAACGGACCCGGGATAGCCCCAATTTGCACATAGTCGGCTTCGGCCTTTTCCTGCCATTCGTAAAACGCGGCTCGGTTGGCCTGGGTAATCTCAAAATCAACAAACCGAACTTTGGCTAAAGGGCTTTTATAGGCGTCATTGGTCGCGTAAACGAGAGCAACAGACAGATCATTCACATCATCATACCAGGCCAAATGCGGCGCGGTCGCGATCATTTTGTCATGAATTAAAGGGCGCCCTCTTAACAGGTTCGAACAATATGTTCCGCTGAGCTTGATCCCGATTGCACCGCCATCACGGGTCGCTTTAAATAAGTTAGGCGGGTTTATAACCGCACTAAACGAACCCACCATATCTCGGTTGAAACAGGAAGTCACAAAGTCAAACTCGATGATCTCTCCGGTTTCGATAATCTCATATTTGGCAATCGTATGGTAAAAAGCCCCTTGCGCGTCCTCCAGAGTCTGCGCGCCGTATAATGACCTTTGCTTTTCACCCATCCCGTCACACCCAAGTGACAGTGTCAAACAAACAATCAGTGAGAAAAACTGAACGATCACTTTCATATGAATTCCCAACTCTTTGGATCAATTTCCATAAAACATTCCAACGATCTTGACGTTTCTCCGCAAGCCCCAAATGGCCGCCCGATAAATATTGCGATATTTCAGGAAATAACAACCAATACTATAATTCGCCCTTATTTCGCCCTTAATACTGCTGCAACTTCTCCACCATGCGACGGCGTTCATCCGGCAGGGTTTTATTGACGCCCCATTGCAGGCGGGTTTCTAGAAAATAACCAGTCAGGCGTAATCCATTAGAGATGTCATCGCGCGAGATCTCAGGGTCATTGCGCAGGGAATTTGGCTGCATGAAATCCGGCAGGGCCAGCATTTTATCTTTATAGGGCTCTCCCGCTTCACGAGACACGGCCCTTCCTGACCGCGGCGAAACATAGATCAGCTCCCGGTTAGAGCCTGTCGCGGCACAGCTGTTCAAATCCAACCCATAACCCATAGCCCGTAGCAGGCCCGCTTCCCATTTCACATAAAGGGCCGGCCAGATATCGATCTTGTCAAAATTTGAGATCAGGACCTCAAAGGCGGCATAGACGCGTGGATGATGCTCGCGCTCAGGCAGGGTTTCGCGGGCGACCGCGCAGGCCGCGTTCAGACCAGCAAGGCTCAGCCGGTTTTCCATGATAGCCGCCGCATGGAGCGCTTCGGGTTCAACGGTATAAGACCCAAGATGTTCGGATAATCTCGCGCGCCATTCGAGCCGAACTTTATTGCCGGGCTGGAGAATGGGGCGCAGACGCCGTCCGACGCCGCCACGAACCAGGCCCAGATGGCGGCCTTTTTCCCGGGTGAAAACATCAATGATTGCAGAGGTTTCGCCGTGTTTTCGAACCGACAGGATATAGCCTTCGCCTGACCAATCCATCAGAAATCTCCACAACAACATCCTTCGAGACGATCCGTTCGGATCTCCTCAGGATGAGGTGTGCTCAATCGCCCTGCCCCCTCATCCTGAGGTGCGCAGCGCAGCGTAGCCTCGAAGGATGGTCGACCGAATGCCATGGGCTTAAACGTCAAACTCCAAACCGCTTTCGGTGTAGCGCGCCCGGTCTTCCGACCATTTTTCGCGCACCTTCACAAAAAGGAATAGATGAACTTTGACACCCAGCCAGTCCTGCATTTCCAGACGGGCCTTGGCGCCGATGTCTTTGATGGTACGACCCTGCTTGCCCAGAACAATCGGCTTTTGCGACGCCCGGCGCACATAAATCACCTGATCAATGCGGATATCGCCGTTTTTCTGACGAGTCCATTTTTCAGTTTCAACCGTCGAGGCGTAAGGCAGTTCGTCATGAAGGCGCAAAAACAGTTTTTCGCGGGTGATTTCCGCCGCCATTAAGCGTGACGGAATATCCGCGGCCTGATCCGGTGGATAGAGATAGGGCCCGGGACGCATGGAACCCGCGAGCGCCACACCCAGATCATCAACCCCGTCGTGATTGAGCGCGGAGATTAGAAAAATCTCACCATAAACGCCGGCTTCGTTAAAATGCGCGATCAATTCCAAAAGCTTGTCGCGCTCGATTTCATCGAT
>JAHDDX010000102.1 GCA_020629135.1 Hellea sp. | reverse complement strand
GTTATGTTCTATTTTTGTTTGAACGGTAATTAGTTGAAAATACGTCAAATTGTTTGTTGAGGTCAGGTTCATATACATGCTAATATTATAGGTGCGCTGATAGTAATCAGTTAGCATCGACGGCTCACCTCCTTTTATTAGGAGGTGAGTTTTTTAGAAAAACAGACCTATTTTTTATTTAATAACTTGCGCGCACCCTATTTATGTTTTAACTCTTATACCGTCGATGCGAGTGAACGAATTTTTTAAGACCCGGCCTTTTGGTCGGGTCTTTTAGTTAGATGGGTCGTTTAATTGGTTGGTTTAATCTGCGCGAGGCTGGCATAAAGTGCGAAGACTCTTGCTAAATTTTTTGGCTGAACATCTTTTCTGACCTTGTTCAATGATCCGCATATCCAAGTTTAAAACGCAAATTTCAACACATCCATAAGTGAAAAATCGGCGTCAGAAAAGCGTGACAGGATAGGTGGATTGACCGCCCTTTTTGCCATGATTACCGAAATGTAAAAATATTCTTGACATAAAAAATTAACTGATGTTTACTTTAGGCAGTGGAACAGGCGGGGCGCAAATTCTGTTCACTATAATGCCTTTCCTTTTCCACGTGAGTGGTAGACGATGGTCTACTGGGGCGCGAACTAGGGGCGACTAGGGGCATTACCGGGGCGATCACCATCTACCGTAATTTAGCATCGACTCGAGATGTATATCTCAGGTCAAAATTACGGAGTGTATTATGACATACAATCTTAAAAAAATCGCAGCGACAGCTAGTGTCGTTGCGCTCATGTGTGGCGCTGCCGGTACGGCCAGTGCTCAATCGTTTACTAATGTTACGCCGACGGATAAATCTCCAGCGACGGAACTAGATATCGCGGCAACACCGTTCGTAAATTCATATAGCTTCGATATCTCGGCTGCTTCTGGACAGGTTCTCCCAGACGGTAACGTAAAGCTAACCTTCACAGCTCCTTCCAACATGGTGTTCGATACTGTCCCTTCTGCGGCCAACCTGTCGGGCGCAGCAGTTGTACTTGTGACGCACACCGCCGGATCAGGAACTGTTGTTTACGATTTACAGATCGCAACTGGTGTTAGCTCCATCTCGATTTCGGGATTTGATCTCTCAATATCAGATTGTGGAGGATCTGCAGCGGATATGACTTTCTCCATGACGGATGATGCTTCTTCACCTACGACTATAACGGGAACTTATCCGGGTACTGGTGAGCCTCCATTGGTAGCACCGTGCGAACAAGCTTTGGATGTCGTTGTGACCGATGATGTTGCTACGGATGATACTATCGTGCTTAATGACGGCTTGACACTTTCTCCATCAAATCAAATTGGATGGATCAACACTGTGATCAATCGAGACGCTATCCTAGACGCAAATATGGCGCCAATGCGCTGGACGTGTGTGGATGCAGTTTCCTTTGATGTTAACGTGCCTAATTCTGGTATTTCTGACGTAACGGTCGGTATACAATTGGGTGTTACAGAGCCTCTCGTTGCAGGTGTGGCATCATTCACATTAACAGACGCAGGTAATATCCAAGACTTCATGAACGAAGTGCCTGATGAAATTTGGGTTGAGACGGACGGTACACCCATTTCAACTTTCGTAGGTGGAACGAGTGTGACGAATGTCGTTGTAACGTTTAACGATAGTTGTGCGGACCTAATCCCAAGCGCTTCTTATGCCGGTGGCGCACTTGACTCCATCGACGCAGTCGGAGTCCAAGCATTTGGACCATTTGATTGGGTTGGTCAGGGTGGTGCGACAACATCGTTCTTCCGTGTTACAAGATTAAATGGACCAACGCCATTTGAAGTCGAGTTGGTTAATTCAGATGCGGATGGCATCTATTCCGGTACCTTGACGCCTGATGCCGATGGTAGAATTGTAATTAATTCTAACTCCTTTGGTCTTGGTGCCGCAGCACCAACCTACACTAACGGTGACGTTCTATTCCGGTTTGAAACGAATGAACCGCTGGACGTAGACCGTCTGTTGCTGACGACAGGGTTTGGCATTACGAATTACGGAGATCTTGGCAATTTTGGCACTGATTTCGTAGATGGAGACGCCGCAAATAGCGGCTATGGCCCCGCCAGCGACGCGGATAATTTTAATGGTACCGAATAGGTAGAGTATAAATAATTTAAGCGGCCCCTTGTGGGCCGCTTTTTTCTCTAATGTGGACATATCGTTATGGGGCGAATTGATCAAAATTATACCAGTCTTGAGGACATTTTATTGTCCCGTAATTGTGTATCTGAGAAAGACATCCATCAAGCCAAACATCTCCAGAGCGAAATTGGCGGCCTTTTGGGGCAAACGCTCGTCCGGATCGGCGCCCTCTCCGAAGAACTTCTTTTACAAACACAATCCGAACATCTGGGCATTGAAACATTGGATGCCGGAGACCTGCCCACGGATACCAGCCTGTATCAGCAGGCAGCCCAATTTGTCGGCGTCAAGCCGGGATGGTTTTTATCTCGCAAAGCCGCCATGTGGATATATCCCGAGAGTGATGTGGTCCATGTTATTGCCCAAAATATTCTCGACGGCGAACTCAGGGAACTGATGGAGCGCCTGCAATTTAAAAAAGGCCTGACGACCAAATATTACCTTGTTACGAATTATACGCTGGAAACCGCCATTTCCCGCATGGTCAATCTTGACGACAATCAGGATCAGGGACTGGATGATGATACGGTCAAGCTCAAGGAGCTGGCGGAGCAGGCGCCGGTCATTGATTTTGTCAACCGGGTGTTTTCCATGGCGCTCAAGGAAAATGCCTCCGATATTCATATCGAGCCTTATGAACATAATTTCGTGGTGCGTTACAGGATTGACGGTATCCTCCACACCCGTCAGACCGAGCCGAAATCCCGGTTTGACGCGGTGACCAGCCGCATTAAACTGCTCTCGGGCATGGATATTGCGGAGCGGCGCCTGCCGCAAGACGGCCGCCAAACCATTCGCTTCGCGGGTCAGGAAATTGATTTGCGGGTCTCTTCCTTGCCGAGCTCTTGGGGTGAAAGCCTGGTTATGCGCTTGCTCAAAAAAGAGACCAGCCTGCCTGATCTCGAAGCCTTGGGATTACAAAACCGGGCCAAAAACAGCCTTGAAGGCATGCTCAGTCACCCCAATGGGGTTATCTTAATAACCGGGCCGACCGGCTCCGGTAAATCGACCACAATTTATAAAAGCCTGCAGGGTTTGAATGATGGTGTGCGTAAAATCATCACTATTGAAGACCCGGTCGAATACGAAATGGACGGGATCATTCAAATTCAAACCAAAGCGCATATCGGCTACACATTTGCCAAGGGTTTGCGGGCCATTCTACGACAGGACCCTGATATTATTATGGTCGGCGAAATCCGTGACGGCGAGACGGCCACCATTGCGGCACAATCCGCCTTGACCGGGCATTTGGTGCTCTCGACCCTGCATACGAATTCTGCACTGGCGGCGATCGCCCGTCTGATTGATATCGGGCTCGAGCCCTATATGATTTCTTCGGCCGTGCGCGGTCTTGTGGCTCAGCGACTGCTTAGAAAACTATGCCCGGAATGTAAGGTTCCGGTGAAATCCAAAGAAGGTGATGAGTACATTTTAAACATGTTCAAAGCGGGCATGAATATCGATGAATATATGGGAAAAGAAGCCAATTGGTATGCACCAAAAGGCTGCTCGCTCTGCTCCCATACGGGCTATCTGGGGCGGGTAGCCATTTTTGAGGTCGCTAAGATTGACGGACCGTTGACTGAGGCGATTTTGAATAATGCGAGCTTGACCCAATTGGTCAATGTGGCCCGGCAGCAAGGTTTTATCACCTTATTTGAGGACGGTATTATGAAAGCCCGTCAAGGCGTCACAACAATTTCAGAAGTCACCAGAGTATGCGGAGAGGAGTTCTCAAATGTGGAATCGAGCTAAAAACCTGATTAGATCTATCACCCAAAATTATGATGAATGTCATAACGAGGACAACCACGGCGAGGCAGGATATTCCCTGTTAGAGATCCTGGTCGTGTTGGCCATAATTGGGACGCTCATGGGGTTGGTTGCTCCGCGTCTTCTAGGCAATGTGGATAAATCCAAAGTCGTCGCCGCCAAAGCGCAGGCGCGTACGCTCAGTATGCAAGTTCAGAATTTTAAACTGGATATGGGGCGCTTCCCAACCGATAGCGAAGGCTTGCAGGTCTTAGTGGCGTCGCCCGCCGATGATACGGGCAATTGGATGGGGCCTTATCTGGATGACGAAGTCCTGCCGAAAGACCCTTGGGGATTTGATTATGTTTATGAGTCACCGCAGCTAGGGAAAAACGGCAATCAGCTCCGCCCTAAAGTGAAATCACTGGGGGCTGACAATGCACCGGGTGGGTCCGGTCCTAATCAAGATATTATCTTTTAAGTCGATGTGACGTGCGGGCAAGTGCGATGGCCGACACGATAATAGCTACTCAGAATAACGAAAGCGGATTCTCGCTGTTGGAAATACTGGTCGTTTTAGCGATTATGAGTGTTTTGTTGTCTGTCGGAGGCTCATACACAATGGGCTATGTGAACGCCGTCAAATTTTCGCAAACCTCCCATGAGGCTGTATCGGATATAATCTCATATCGGCACGAAGCCTATATTCAGGGAAAGACATTTATAGTCGTCCAAGATTCGGAGGACGAGGAACAAATCAGAGGCGTCGAATTTGCTGAGTGGAATATCCCCAAGGGATGGCAGGTGAGCGGTGATCGTATTGAGATCACGGAGCGGGGGTTTTGTCTCGGTGGGATCGTCTCTTTTGAAGATCCCGATGGCAGGGACGCGACATTTGAAATTAAAGCCCCTTTTTGCGAACGCAGTCAGATTGAAACCATAGACCAGGAATAAAGGCCCTTTTCGGGCCCGCTTAATTGGCGTATTACAGAATATGGCGCAAAAACCGAAAAATGATGAAGGCTTTTCCGTTCTCGAAGCCATGATCGCCATTGCCATTCTGGCAACAGGGTTTCTACCGCTATTGGCTTTACAAACTGAATTTTTCGCCAGTGTTGAGAAATTGGAACAAATGGACCTGCGTATACAGGCTTATAATGACGCGGTAAAAATTGTCCGCGTCGAAAACTTTGATCTCACTAAGACCGGATCACAAATATCGAATGATTATGAGTTAGTGTGGACGGCCGAACCGGTCATCAAGGACAAATATGTCAGAACGCAGTCGGGAATGCCTGGTCGGTTTACGGCGACTTTGTATGACGTGAACTTTCAGGTTAACTACAATAATGGACTGGACGAAAACATACAAATTCGTGGACTGGGCTGGACAGAAACGCGCGATTTTTTGGATATGTTTCGATAGGTTATTTTAGGACACTTTGTCCGGCCGAGCACCACAGAAAAAAATGCGACCTGCACCGAGATTTACATCACGATACAGGCCGCTACCCCTCAAGTACAATCGCCCCAGGCGCCCCTGGGACCCAAGAGGTAATTTCATAATGTCGTGATGGTTTGCGCCCCCATCTTGCTACAATAATCCCCGCGGAGACGCGTGGTGTCAAGCAAATATTGGGCGATTTATGAGTTGCTTTCTCTGGGAGAAAGGTTTGCGGGGGTTACTTGGGCGACGCGTTAATTTCCAGGTTTGCGGACTCAATTTCTATCCGATTTGAGCCTGGTTGAAAGTGAGGCAATAAGATTAAACGGTCACCATTTCCGTCTTTCATTTGTGGCACTTTGTAGGAAAAATCTATGATCTGCCCGTCATTAACCTGAAACTCTTTCCAGCCACTATTGCCAACCTCTCTAGTGACATAGATAATCTTTACAGCATTGACAGTCGTAGCGTCCCCCAATGCTAATTTGATATCAATTGCATTTCCGCTGATATCTTTTTCCAAATCGCCAGCTATGTTGAAAATTATGCCGCCTTTTCCCTGGTCATATTGCTCTGAATTTGACATTCCCTGGTAGGACAGACTTTCTGCGTTTTCCAGTTTCTTAACACCTATTGAAGCCGACAGAGTTGTCGCATCAATCAAGGAAATTCCGGCAGGATCTTCAATCTTTTTTTGACCTTTAGTTTTCGGGTTCGTCGCCCCTTCGCAGCCTGCAAACAGTAATGCAAAGCTCAAAAATGGCACTGAATTTTTTTTCATACGGAAAGTCATTTATTTGCCTGATCTCGTTTGTGGTTGAGATTAAAACTCCTCTTAGGACAAGTAAAGTCAAAAGCTCATCCAGCGAACCGGAACACATTTTTAAGGGTAGGACCAAAATAGTGAGGGGTGGCAACGGGGCGCTGTCACCGACCCCTCCGACACAACTAGCTAAGTTGCACCGTTTTCTAAG
>JAHDDX010000024.1 GCA_020629135.1 Hellea sp. | reverse complement strand
ACGCCGGAAGACCTTGAACGGGCCAGAGCGATAATCGGAGCAAAATCATGAGCGGCAAAATCGTTTATCAAGGCGAGCCTGGGGCGTTCTCTAATCTGGCCTGCCAAACCTATTATCCGGATATGGAGCCATTGCCCGCTCAGTCTTTTGCTAAAGCTTTTGTCGCCGTGCGCAGCGGTGACGCGGATCTGGCCATGATCCCGGTGGACAATAGTGTCGCTGGCCGAGTCTCAGACATTTATCACCTCTTGCCCGAAGGCGATCTGCATATTATCGGTGAACAATATTTGCCAGTTCATCACCAATTGCTGGGCGTCCCCGGTGCATCAGTGTCTGACATTAAGTCAGTGCGTTCCCACCCTATGGCCTTAGGCCAGGTGCGTCGCCGTCTTGAGCAAATGGATATAAGGGGGTTTGCGGATACGGATACGGCCGGGGCCGCGCGAAAGGTTGCTGAAGCCAAAGATAAAAGCCTCGGCGCGATCGCCTCCAGCCTGGCCGGCGAAAAATACGGCCTTGAGATTTTGGCCGCCAATATCGAAGATGCGGCTCATAATACGACGCGGTTCCTGGTTCTGGCTCGCGATCCTATCCATATTGACGCCGATAGCGCTCCGACGGTCACCAGTCTCGTGTTCAAAGTTCGCAGCGTACCTTCGGCGCTTTACAAAGCGCTAGGTGGGTTCGCCACAAACGGGCTCAATATCACTAAGCTCGAAAGCTATATGGTAGATGGCTCTTTTCAGGCGGCCCAGTTTTATATGGATGTGGAAGGGCATCCAGACACGGTGGCTATGAGACATGCGCTGGATGAATTGAAATATTTCAGCGAAAAAATCGTTATGTTGGGGACTTATCCGGCTGATCCGTTGCGTTCACAACCTCGTCAAAAGGCGTGATTAGCGCGAAAGCGATAAAATTTGTATGGGCCAGATCATGAAAATATGGACCACCATTTTAATTATATTCGGCTCAATTTTTGTTGCGGTTCCGGCGGCAGCCAATTCAGATCCGATTTATACCTCCTGGCGAGATAATGTCGCCGTTGGCGGTTATGACGTCGTTAGTTTCTATTCCGGCAAACCGCTCAAGGGTGACAAAACTTATTTGTTTTCACATCTGGGCGTGGATTGGCGGTTTTCAAGTCAAGCCAATCTGGATTTGTTTCGCACCAATCCAAGCGCCTTTATTCCGCAATATGGTGGATATTGTGCCTGGGCGGCGGCGCATGGCAAACTCGCCAAAGGGTCGCCTAAGCACTGGCATGTGCGTGACGGAAAGCTCTACTTGAACTTTAACAGTCGCATTCAAGAGCGCTGGGATCGAGATATTCCAGGGTTTATTCGTCAGGCTGATCAGAATTGGCCTGACCTGTTAACAGATTGATTTTAGGGGATATCAAATGGAAAAATTAAAGTCATTTCTGCCACATACATTGGCTGTATTTTGCAGCGTCATTTTTCTTGATTCTCTGCGGTATAAATTCACGGATCATCCGAATACGCAGGAAATCTTCGGGCGCCTGAATGAATGGGCTGGCTCTCTTGGGGCCGATGGCTTATTCGCTCATTCCGGCCTGTTTTCACAATATGTTATTGGTGGTGCGGAACTGATGGCGTCTATCGCCTTGCTGCTCGGACTTTTGCCGCGATTTCGACGGTTGCAGGGGTTTGGTGCCTTAATAGGCTTGGCGATTATGAGCGGCGCTATTTCGTTCCATGTGTTCACGCCTTTGGGCATTGATCCCAATAATGATGGCGGCGGCCTGTTTATGGCAGCCTGCGCGGTTTGGATTTCATGCGCGGTTTTAGTTTTCCTTCGACGCAAGGAATTGGGCTATGGCCTAGGTCAAATCAAAGAGGCCTTACTCGGCAAGCCAATATCGGAGTAATTGGTTGGCTATGGTAAAGCCGGGCGGGCGCAGAAAGCTGTCATCTGACCCGGAAAATACATTTTGAACCGTCTCTTTTGAAAACCACTGAGCGTCGTCGAGCTCTTTCTTGTTGACCTTGAAGTCACGGCTATCGGTCTGACAGGTAATCCCCATCATAAGCTGGCTTGGAAATGGCCAGGGTTGACTAAATACATATTTGACGCTGTGCACGTCGACATTGACCTCCTCTTTGACTTCTCGTGCGCAGCCTTCTTCCAGGCTTTCACCGGGCGAGATAAAGCCCGCCAAGGCTGAAAACGCTTTGTCCGGCCATCCCGGGCTGCGCCCCATCAGGCAGTGATCTTCATGGATGACCAGCATAATCGCGACCGGATTGACCCGGGGAAAATGATCTGTTTCACAGCTTTTGCAATGGCGATACATGCCGCCCGCCGTGGATTGGCTTTCCTTACCGCAGGTCGAACAAAACCGGTGTGAATAATGCCAATCAAATAAAGACTTAGCCCGCCCGGCAACGGCAAGAGAGGGCTGATCAAGCCAAGACGCAATGGCTCGCATTTCTTGGAACTCCGACTCCGCGGTCATGGATTGGTCATCGGTCAGCGCAAAGGCGAAAACCGGGCCTTCATCATCCAGACCCAAAAACATTGGCCCGGGCGCAATGATATTTTGTCCAACCAGATCATCCGGATGGCAGGTTTTTAAGTGACCTTCCTTGGTCACGGCAGGCTTTCCATTTATCAGCATTAACGCCCGGGCTTTGGGGTTTTTGAGATAGGTTTTAAGTGTGAGGATATCCCGCTTGTCTTCAACGTGATCCAATTTGGCGCCGGTAAAGGCCATGCGGGGGATAAAATGCGAGTCAGTCATAAGCGTCCATACCGAGTGATGGCGACGATGACCAGTGCCCATTCTGCATGCCTGACACCCACTGTTGCAAATATATCGCATTAATCAGAAAAAGAGCGCGTCTTGCTTGTAAGTCTGTTCGAACGATATATATGCGCCACCGGCCTTTGGCTGGGGTTTTTTATTGCCTTTTAATGCCAGATTGGCCATAAGCCGCGCCGGAAGGCTGGCTTTGGACGAATTCCTCGCCAACCCGGTCAGGTCGGGAACGAAGCAGCCGTAACGAGTCTTTTTCGGGTCAGGGTTTCAGTCTTCCACTTCTTCTTGCGTCTCTACCCTTTCGCCGCGTCCAATCTGCGCCTATAAGCACGGGATGAGTGAGTCTAATCCCGCACAAACCTATCAGGTATTAGCCCGGAAATACCGGCCGACCACCTTTGAGGATATGATTGGCCAGGAGGCCATGATCACAACCCTGACCAATGCATTCAAGGCGGGGCGGGTGGCTCATGCTTTTATGCTGACCGGCGTACGCGGGATCGGCAAGACCACGACCGCGCGCCTGCTGGCACGGGCGCTGAATTACGAATCCGATAGCGTCGATGGCCCGTCTGTTGATCTGTCCACTTCTGGCAAGCATTGCGAAGCGATTATGGCGTCGTCCCATATGGACGTTTTGGAAATGGACGCCGCTTCCCGCACGGGCGTTGAAAATATGCGCGAAATGCTGGACGGCGTGCGCTACGCGCCTTTGTCCGCGCGCTATAAAGTCTATATCATTGACGAAGTGCACATGCTGTCGACCGGAGCGTTTAATGCGCTTTTAAAAACCCTCGAAGAGCCGCCGGACCACGCCAAGTTTATTTTCGCGACGACTGAAATCCGCAAAGTACCCATCACGGTTCTGTCCCGGTGTCAGCGTTTTGATTTGCGTCGGGTCGATCCGGCTCAGCTGAAAACGCACCTCTCTGGGATTTGCACCAAAGAAAATGTCAAAGTCTCAGACGACGGCTTGGCCTTGATTTCCAGGGCGGCCGAAGGATCTGTTCGCGATGCTTTGTCTTTGCTGGATCAGGCGATAGTGCAAGCAGGCCTGGACGGTGATGAGGTTAGCGCGGAACAGGTTCGCGACATGCTGGGCCTGGCTGACCGGACGCGGATATTGGATTTGTTTTCCCTCGCTGCCAAGGGCGATGGGGCTGGCGCCCTTAAGGAAATGCGTGGACAATATCAGGACGGCGCGGACCCGGTAATTGTCATGCGTGACCTTCTCGATATCTGCCATGACGTCTCGAGGGCGCAAACTTTGGGCGACGATGTTGAAATCGACGCGGCCGCGGACCAGATCGCCCAGATCAAAGAGCTGGCAAATGCTCTGACCCTTGGCCAGTTAACCCGGATTTGGCAGATGCTTCTGAAATCCTATGGCGAAGTGCGTCTGGCGCCTGTGCCACTGGCTGCGGCAGAAATGGCCATATTGGCCATTGCTGTCGCCGGGGAAATGCCGCCACCAGAGCTCGCCGCGAAAATTTTATCTGAAATTCAGTCCGGTAATTACACCGCGCCCGAAATGACGCCTCCGTCTCCAAATGGCGGTGGGTCGAGCGCGAAGATGGCGAGCCATGGATCGGGACGGGCTGCACCGGCGATATCTATGAGTGTTCCCGAAGCTGCGCCCACACCGGAACCGACCTTACAAATTGAAAGCCTTGAAGAATTTGTTGCAGCGCTACCGGATTCGATGATTTCATTGAAATATGATGTGGAAAAATATGTGCGGCTGATCCGCTTTCGTCAGGGGGCGATTACAATTGAAAACCTCAAAGACGCGCCGCCATCCTTGATGGGACGTATGGTCGAGGGTTTAAATAAGCTGACCGGTCAATTATGGCTGATTGATCAGGAAGACGGGTCTGGCGAACCGAGCATGGCTGAAAAGCGCCGGGCCGAAAAGGAAGCCCAGGATGCACGTGACCGGGAGCTACCGGCCTTTAAACATAGTCTTTTAAGTGCAGCCAAGCTCATTGAAATTCGCGAAATTGCCCCTAAATCCCAGTCAAATGTCATCACCGCGCCTTTTGGCGCGACCACTGAACAGGACGAAACATGAAAGACCTAATGGGCCTGATGAAACAGGCCAAAGAAATGCAGGACAAAATGCAATCTGCCCAAGCGGAAGTTGCAGACCTGGAGGCCAGTGGTCGCTCAGGCGGTGGCATGGTCAGTGTGACGCTTAGCGGCGAAGGGAATATGAAGTCGCTCAAAATCGATCCATCATTGCTGGACGGCGAAGAAGCGGAAATCCTGGAAGACCTTATTGTGGCAGCATTTCAAGACGCCAAAGTCCGACTGGATGAAGCCAAGGCTGAGACCATGAAATCCGCCTTTGGCGACTTGCAGTTACCGCCTGGCATGAAGATGCCGTTTTAATGAAGTCTTTCTTGTCGCTAGGCTGTGCGCTGGCCCTTATGGCGGCGGCACCCTCCCACGCCAAAGATTTAGGGAGCGGCCTGGATGAACCGGTCCTGACCTATGACGCCCGCCTGTTTCCGGTTATGGCGGAAAACGGCATGGTCTCATCTCAGGATAGGATCGCCTCTGAGGTTGGGCGGGATATTCTGGCGCGCGGGGGTAATGCGGTGGATGCAGCCGTGGCCGTCGGCTTTGCATTGGCCGTGACCCATCCACAGGCCGGCAATATTGGTGGCGGCGGATTTATGATGGTCTCGCTGGCTGAGACACAAGAGGTCATTGCGATCGATTTTCGCGAAATGGCCCCTGCAGCAGCGACGACCAATATGTATCTTGATGAAAATGGCGATGTCGATTTCAAAAAATCTCAATTCAGCCATTTATCCAGCGGTGTGCCGGGCACGGTGATGGGATTATTAGATGCGCTGGATGCCTATGGCACCATGACACGGCGACAGGTCATTGGACCCGCCAAGAAGCTGGCCGAGCGTGGGTTTCCCGTTTCATATTCATTGTCGACTTCGCTGGAAGAATACCGCGAAGATCTCACGGCGGATCCCTCGACGGTAGACTATTGGTTCAAGTCTGACGGCTCGACCTATGAAGCCGGAGAGATTTTAAAACAAAGAGACCTGGCGCGCACATTAGACCGGATTATACGCAAGGGCCGGGACGGGTTTTACGCCGGTAAAACTGCAGAGTTGATCGTTGCCGAGATGGAAGCCGGTGGCGGCTTGATAACATATGAAGACTTACAGAACTATCATTCTGTTATTCGTGAGCCGATCAAAGGCAGTTATAAAGGCTATGAAGTTTATTCCATGCCGCCACCGTCATCTGGCGGCGTCCACGTCGTGCAAATGCTCAATATATTGGGCGGATATGATCTTTCAGCCGATGGGCATAATAGCGCCGCCTATATCCATAAATTGGCCGAAACTATGCGTCGGGCCTATGCGGATCGCTCCAAATTTCTCGGCGATCCGGACTTTTTCGAAGTACCCGTTAGCGCGCTGACCGATCAGACCTATGCGGATCACCTGCGCTCAACTATTGATCTCGGGGCTGCCAGCCTGTCCTCAGCGGTGCATCCGGCTCAGAGCCTTCCTTTTGAAAGCCCGCAAACCACCCATTATGCGACTATGGATAAGGACGGAAATGCGGTGGCGGTAACCTATACGCTGAATTTTTCCTATGGCAGTGGCTTCTCGGTCGATGGCGCGGGCTTCATGCTCAATAATGAAATGGATGATTTTTCCTCCAAACCCGGCGTTCCGAATGCCTATGGTCTGATCGGGGGCGAGGCTAATCAGATCGAACCGGGCAAGCGTCCTTTATCCTCTATGACGCCGTCACTGGTGCTCAAAGACGGCAAAGCCGTGCTGGCGACGGGCAGTATTGGTGGCTCGCGGATCATTACGCAGACCCTGCAGGTTATTTTAAACTTCATCGAGTTCGACATGAATGTGATGGAAGCCGTCAGCGCGCCGCGCATTCATCATCAATGGTTGCCGGATGAGATTGTTATCGAGCCGGGCATTTCCCCGGATACGATCAAAATCCTGCAATCCATGGGTCATAAAATCCGTCAGGACGATGATGGCGTGAAATTTATTGTGTTCGGCCGCGCCAATTCTGTTGCATTTGATGACGGCTTGTTCCACGGGGCGGCCGATCCGCGCGATCCGAAATCCGGCGCCGCAGGGTATTAATACTCGCACCTTAGCATGAGGCTTGTTCTGGCCGTCTCCAACTTGCCACGACCTTGCGGGATGACAGTCAGAATCGATTTCGCTAGGCTGAGCCGAATCATTCACCCAGGTCCGCATGTCCCAATCCCGCACCAGTCCCGAAATTGATCGCCTGATCAGCCTGCTTGCGAAAATGCCAGGCCTGGGGCCGCGTTCGGCCCGTCGCGCCGCGCTGGATCTGATCAAAAAACGCGATCAGCTCATGCGGCCCTTATCAGAGGCCTTACGGGCCGCCGCCGACAATATCAAAACCTGTACGACCTGCGGCAATATTGATGCCCAGAACCCGTGCTATATTTGCGCGGCGCCCAATCGTGACAAGACCGTGATCTGTGTGGTTCAGGACGTCGGTGATCTCTGGGCCATGGAGCGCGCGGCCGCCTTTCGCGGACAATATCATGTGCTGGGCGGAACCCTGTCCGCGCTCGACGGGATCAGACCGGAAGATCTCAATATCGCCTCCCTCATCGACCGGGCGCGCGGCGAGGGAATCAGCGAGATCATTCTCGCCATGAATGCAACCGTGGATGGACAAACGACCGCCCATTACATTACCGATCAGCTCGAAGGGACAGAGGTCAATATCTCAAGGCTCGCCCACGGCGTTCCGGTTGGCGGGGAACTGGACTATTTGGATGATGGGACGATCTCGGCGGCCCTGAAAAGCCGGAGACCGTTTTAATGCCCCGACGGTTCACGCCGGCGCTTGTTTTTCTAATCATTGCCAATCTTGTTCCGCTGTTTGGTGTGTTTTACTTTGGCTGGACCGTAGCCGATATTCTCATTTTATACTGGCTGGAAAATCTGGTGGTCGGGGCGCTCAATATTCCGAAAATGTGGGCCTGTACGGGCAATCCCATTCGAAAGCTTTTTCTCAGCGCCTTTTTTGCGGTTCATTTTGGTATGTTTTGCTGGGGGCACGGCATGATCATCACTGAAATATTCAGCGTTCATCCCGATTGGCGCGATGGTCTGATGATGGGTCCGTTTCGCTGGGCGATCATCTCGCTTCTGATCAGTCACAGTTTTTCCATGATGGTCAATTTCTTTGGACGTCAGGAATATGCAGGCCGCGATGTCAGTACCCAGATGTTTCTACCCTATGGGCGTATCGCCATTATGCATGTGGTGGTTCTGATTGGAGGATTTCTGGTCGATATGCTCGGCTCACCGATCTATGCGCTTTTATTGTTAATCGCACTTAAAATCCTGATCGATATGGCAGCCCATAGGAAGGAACATCGTGATAAAGCGAGCCCGGCCTGATTAACCCCGCATATCTTTGGAACTGCCCAGGCAAATATGTGAGGTGATGGATCCGACCTGAGACAAGGTTCCCAGACGGTTGGAATGAAAATCCTTATAGGTCGCGAGATCTTCGACTTCGATGCGCAAAAGATACTCCACCGTTCCGGTGATGTTGTGGCACTCTTTGACCTCGGGTGCGGCGGCCATGGCCCGCTCAAAGGCCTGACTGTCGGCGCGCAACTGACCGGACAGGCCAACCATTACGAATATGGTCAGGTCCATGCCGAGCTTGGAGCGGTCTATCACCGCCCGGTAGCCTTTTATAATGCCCTGTCGCTCCAGATCCTGCACCCGGCGCAGACAGGCGGATGGCGACAGGCCGACCTTATCGGCCAGCTCCACATTGGAAATACGTCCATCGCGGGAAAGTTCATGCAATATCTTGTCGTTGATGGGATCAATAATAGCCATAATATTGCATTTATTGTTGACCTTACCGCATATTTGCAAGGAAATTCGGCGATCACCGTGATAATGTTGTGAAAATCAGGAAATTTTATGCGCAATCTCGTTTTGACCAATGCTCGCATCGCCACCATGGACGGCGCGGATTACGGCCTGATCGATGACGGCGCGATCGCCATTTCTGATGACCGGATCTATTGGGTCGGTGGGGCCGCACATCTGCCGCTTGTCTGTCAATCCTGGCACAAGCTCGATCTGGAAGGCCGGCTGATTACGCCGGGCCTGATCGATTGTCATACCCATCTGGTTTATGCGGGCTCTCGCGCCAATGAATTTGAGATGCGCCTGAACGGGGCCAGCTATGCCGAGATATCAAAGGCCGGCGGTGGTATAGTTTCGACCGTTGCGGCGACGCGGGCGGCAAGTGAAGACGAGCTATTAAAAACGACACTCACGCGCCTTGATAAATTGATTGCAGACGGTGTCACCACGGTTGAAATTAAATCCGGCTATGGTCTGGATATGGAGACCGAACTGCGCATGCTGCGCGTGGCCCGGCGCCTGGAAGCGATCCGCCGTGTCAGAATTAAAACGACCTTTCTCGGCGCCCATGCTGTGCCCAAGGGCATGAGTGCCGACAGCTATATTGATGATGTCTGCATACCGGCCTTGCGTCAGGCCGCCCAAGACAAGCTCGTCGATGCGGTAGACGGGTTTTGTGAGAATATCGGATTTACGACGGAACAGATTACACGGGTCTTTGACGTGGCCAAAGAATTAGGCTTGCCGGTGAAGCTCCACGCCGAACAACTCTCAGACCAGGACGGGGCGGCCTTGGCCGCAAAGTACGGCGCGCTTTCGGCGGATCATCTGGAATATATTTCCGACGCCGGAATTGCCGCCATGGCCGCGGCGGGCGTGGTTGCGGGCATATTGCCGGGGGCGTTTTACTTTCTGGGCGAAACCCGAAAACCTCCGATAGAAAAGTTCCGCCAGGCGGGCGTGCCCATGGCGGTGGCAACAGATTCCAATCCCGGCTCGTCGCCCATGACCTCGCTTTTACTCGCCATGAATATGGCCGCGACCTTGTTTGGCCTGACCCCGGAGGAGGCCCTGCGCGGCACAACTGTGAATGCGGCCCGGGCGCTGGGTCTGAGCGAAACGGGTATGATAAAATCAGGTTATCGGGCTGATCTCTCGATCTGGGATGTGGACCATCCGGCGGAGCTGACCTACCGCATGGGCGATGCGCCTTTGCACCAACGGATATTTGCAGGCGAATGGGTTTAAACATTCTTGTAACAGATTTTCCTTGGCTTGCACCGCTTAGTTAAATCGGGCAGCTTGCAGTTAGGGGAGGAACCATGCAGGAAGAAGATAGTTCGCGCCGAGACTTTATTGGGTCAATTGATAGGTCGGTAAATGCATTTGGCTTGGCAGTCATTGCATTTTTGCCCACCCTGTTCTTCGCAATTTTTCGTCCAGATAAATTATATGCATTGATTGGTAGTGACTTACCCAAAGGCCGACAAGACTACCTATTAGGCAGTGGCATATTTTTCCTTTTGTCGACGGCTATCTTTTTTCTAATGCTTTCTATTTTAAGCGGTCAAGACGCCACAGGAACGGGCGTGGTTATTGGCGACTCAGTCAATCAAGCCGTTCTAAAAGGTAACATAGGTGGTATACTTGCATCCTTAGCGCCAACTTTTCTGGTCGTGCTTCTATTGGCTGTGCTGAGTTGGGTGTGCTCGCGTTTCACGATGAAAACCTGGACAATTTTGTTGGCAATGAAGACGTCGCTTTATTTGGGCGGGGTTTTGGTTTGGCTGTTATTATGCGTTGAGGGCGTGACAAGTGGAGTCGGAGATTTTGGAACACCGTTGCGAACGGGCGCTATCAGTTTTTTGACCGGCCTCTATATCTTATATTTTTACATTATGGTTTTTCGCCGACATGATCATGAAAATGTAAAAGGCGCGATCGTCTCTGCAGCGCTGATCGCATCGATCTTCGGCGTGTTGGGCTTTATTGCGTTCTAGGTCGAGTTTGAATTTCGTTTAACGCAAATGTCTAAGGCTTGATCAACTCATCGCCGAGGCCGCCGGCCTCGAGCACCTCGCGCGCTTCAACCTCGTCTTCGTCAATCACCATAAGACGTCGGCGCACGGTAATGGTTGAGCCGTCCAAAACCGAACTGTTCATATCAAACAGGAAGCTTTCAATCTCGGCGTCCTTTAGCAAGGCCTGCGCAAAGCTTAGCGTTACCGGGTTCATGGTTCGTATAAGGCAAATCATGGGATTAATGTGGGGTCGAGAATATCGTTACACAATAGGTGAATCGCGCGATTATATCTTCTTTTCCTGAATGGTTTTGTGAACTTTCTGAATTTGCATAAGGGCGGCGGAGCCATAATATTTGGCAAACTCAACCTTGAAAATGCCAGCCGCGATAGCCGGATCGGATTGCACCAGGGCCTCGGCTTCTTCAATCGTGGCCACGTTTAAAATAAACAACCCCCGCATCGGCGCCGCCTCAATAAACGGCCCTGCGAGGACTAGCTTACCCTCTTCGGCCAGGCGGCCCATATTTGAAAAATGCCCTTTAAACAGTTCTGCGCGTTCCGCCTCATCGGTGATCGTCGCGTCATTTGGCCCGGTTATCAGCGTCGCAAAAACATAAGAGCGCATGCCGTAAGGGTCGGCGCCGAGGTCTTCTGCCAGCGCGGCATTAAATTCGGGCGGGGCTGCCTTCGGGACTTCGGTCATCGTTTCAGGTGCCACCGTAGTCTCGGTTTGCGCCTGACAACCCGCGATGAGGACACTTCCGATTAAAGGTAAAATGAAATGCCGAACCATGATTGCCTCCTACTTAATTTTCAACTTAATCACTTGGGAGGTTTTTGAACAGGCCTGAATACCCTTACCCAGAATTAACACGACATCCATGTGTCGTGTCATTATGGTCGCATGAAAATTTAGGGGAGAGATATGCGCATTTTATCGGCATTAATGTTCGGCACGGCTTTGGCGCTCACAGGATGTGGCGACAAGACGACGAATTCGGCAAAAACACAAATTCAGGAAAAGGCCGAGCCGGATTTCGCTTTGCCCTATGAAAAATTTGTTCTGGATAATGGGCTTGAAGTGATTTTGCAGGTCGATCGATCCGATCCGATTGTGGCGGTCACAACGGTCGTCCATGCGGGTAGTAACCGCGAGAAAAAGGGCCGCACCGGCTTTGCTCATTTCTTTGAGCACATGGCCTTCAATGATAGTGAAAACGTGCCGCGCGGCTGGAACCGCAAGGCCATTCCGGATTGGGGCGGCCAGCGCAATGGCGGCACTTGGAGCGACGGGACGATTTATTATGAGGTCGTGCCTAAGGACGCCTTCGATAAGATCATGTGGATTGACTCGGACCGGCTCGGTTACATGATCAATACGGTGACCAATGCGGCGCTTGAGCGCGAAAAACAGGTCGTTAAAAATGAAAAACGCCAGCGGGTCGACAACGCCCCATATGGCTACACACAAGAAGTTATCCGAAAAGCGCTTTATCCCGACGGTCATCCTTACAGTTGGACTGTGATCGGTTCCCTGCCGGATTTGCAGGCCGCAACCCTCGAGGACCTGCGTGAATTTTACGATCAATATTACGGGGCGGGGAATGTCACCCTGGCTATCGTCGGGGATATTGATATCGCCGAAACCAAAGAAAAGGTGGAGCGCTGGTTTGGTGAAATCCGCCGGGGACCGGACATCGAGCCATTGCCGCCCATGCCGGTGAGTTTGACAGACACAAAGTCATTTTATTTTGAAGATAATTTCGCCAAACTTCCCGAGCTGCGCCTGACTTTCCCGACCGTGGAAGGTTATCACGCCGATGAAAAAGCGCTGGATGTTTTGGGTCAGATATTAGGCGGGTCGAAAAACGCCGCGCTTTATCAGGTTGTGGTCGACGGTGAGAAGCTCGCCCCGAATGTATCGGCCTATAATAATTCCATGGAATTGGCGGGTGAATTTGTCATTCGTATTCGCGCCAATGCAGGGGTCGACCTTGATGATGTGAAAGCCGCCATTGATCAGGCCATGACCGAGTTTGAAACAGAAGGTGTCGATGCCAAAGACCTTAAACGGATTAAGGCCGAGCAGGAAACAATCCTTTATAATTCGATTTCCACTGTGCTCGGAAAATCCAATCAGTTCGCCTCAGACAATGAGTTTGCGGGCGACCCGGCCTATGCCGTTAAATCCGCCGCCGCTTTGAATGCGGTGAGCGCCGAAGACGTCATGGCAGCCTATAATAAATATATCAAAGGCAAGCCGGCCATCATCACAAGCTTCGTGCCCAAAGGTCAGGCTGAGCTCGCACTTGACGGCGCAGAACTGGCAAGTGTCTGGATTGAAGAGGTAAAGTCCGGCGTGGCCAATGAAGAGGTCAGTCAGGGCGAAGAAGCCAGCTATGACAAAACCCCCTCCAAATATGACCGTTCCGAACCACCTTTTGGCGATCTGCCCTTGGTCAAAATGCCGGAAATCTGGACAGCGTCTCTGGGCGAGAATAAAAATATCTGGGGGATTGAGAACACCGAGATTCCGCTGATCAGTTTCAGTCTTTCAATCGACGGCGGACGCTGGAATGAAGATCTGAGCAAAAACGGCGCAACCAGCCTGTTATCCCGTTTGATGAATGAAGGAACCGCGAATAAAACCCCGGCTGAGCTGGAACAAGCTATTGGCCTTTTAGGGTCGGGAATATCCGTTCAGGCCTTCTCTGACGAGCTTAGAATATCCGCGACCTGCCTGTCCAAAAACTTTGAAGAGACGGTGGCTCTGGTCGAAGAGATTTTGCTGTCCCCGCGTTTTGAAACGGCGGATTTCGACCGCGTTAAATCGGCGGCATTGACCTCGATCAAAGGGCGCGAAGCCAATCCGAATGCGATTGCGTCCATGGCCTATTCGAACCTCATTTATGGTGACGATCATCCGCTGGGCTTACCGGGCTCCGGGTTTAGTGAAACCGTGTCCGAGCTGACTTTGGACGATATGCGCGCGGCCTATGACCGGGTCATGGACGGCGAGGTGCGCATCCATATTGCGGGCAATATTGGCGAAGCCCGGGCCAGTGAGGCTTTGGGCGATCTGGCCAGCAAGTTGTCCGGCAGTGGCCAGGCGCTTAAACCCTATGACATGCCGGAGCAAAACCGGGCTGGTCAGGTTTATTTCATTGATATTCCCGACGCCAAACAAAGCGTGTTGAATATCGGTAAGCTGACCGTGCCAACTACACATAGTGACGCCAATAAAGTCGACTTTACCAATGAGAAGCTTGGGGGCGGGATCAGTGGTGACCTGGCCCAGACCCTGCGGATTGAGAAGGGCTATACATATGGGGCCTATTCCTGGATTACAGAAGGCCTTGCGCCGCAACCCTTCAAAATCAGCACAAGTGTGCGGGCCAATGCCACTGGACCCTCGCTCGAAGTTATCCGGGACATGGTCACAAATTACGGCCCCGAATTTGACGCAGCCGATGCGGAAATGGTGCAACAGAAACTGATCAAGGAAAATACGCGGGCCTTTGAAAGCCTCAATGCCAAGCTTGGCACGCTGCGGTCCATTTCCAAATTTGGTAAAAGCCTGAAATATGTCGAAGATGAGCAGGCGGAACTGGTCGCGATGACGGCGGAAGATTTCCAAAAAACCGCCGCACAATATCTGTCTGAACCGGATATGTTTTATCTGGTGGTCGGGGACAAGGCGACCCAATGGGAGCCGGTGTCAGCCTTCGCCGGCGGCGACGTGACCGAGCTTGATATTTACGCTGATCCGCTTCCGTGACGGGAACAGATATTCATCAGGCCAGCCTGCCGCCGCGCTTTGTGTTACGACTTGGCGGGGTCGCGGGGTTAATCACCGCGATCACGACCTTTCTTTTATGGTATCTGCCGCGAACCTATGACGTGGCCCCCGGTTTTGACGGGGTCATCGCTCTACATGCCGAGCCCGCCTATATGGCGCGCCTTTGGATCAATTTCTGGCATGTGTTTCTGGCCTTACTGGCTTACGGCGTGGTTGCTGCGGTCCTGTGGCAGAGATCAAAGTTCTGGGCGGCTTTCGGCTTTATCGCCTTTTCGTTCTGGTGCCTGATCGAAGCCGTCGGGGTGTCGATCAATATCTGGGCCGTCAATGAAACCTGGCGGGCCGGATATGTATCCGCAGACTCAGAACAACAATTATTGCTCAAGGCCAGTCTCCAGACTTTTTCCGGAATTTGGAACGGGCTGTTTTTTGTTATTCTTATCACCTTTCTTTTGGGGACCTTGGCTTATGGTGTCGCGCTGTGGTCCGGCAAAGGCATTGAGAAAATCCTGAGCCTGTTATTCTTACTCGCCGTACCGCTCACACTCATCATCCTGGCCGACAGCTATTTCGGCGCATCTTTATCGCGCTGGATTTCCTGGTCCTATCCGATCCTGCAACCTGTAAGTCGGGGCCTTATGGGGATCTGGTTGATCCGGTTGAGCCTTCATAGCGGCAATTGATGTCCTGATTTATCCTGTTAGTGTGCCTTTGAACGCTGAATAGATTTAGGAATAAAGTTATGATTATTGTTACCGGAATTGTTGAGCTTCGTCCGGACACGGTCGAAAAATTCAAAGAGATCAGCGCTGATAACCTTGTTGCCTCGCGGGCTGAAGCTGGCTGTCACGGCTATGCCTATTATCAGGATATTGAAAACCCCTGTATCTTTCGACCCTATGAAATCTGGGAAGATGAGGCGACATTGATCAAACATTTTCAGGAACCTCATACGCAGGCTTTTACCAAGGCCTTGCGTGAAATCGGGGTCGTCAGGTTTGATGTTTACAAATATGAGCGCGGTGAAACCGCGCCAATTGGATAATTAATATGACTACGAATTTCCCAGATAAAATCCGGTCCTTGACGCCATTTTCTGACCGGTTTGAAGCCTTCAAATTGCAGGCAGAAAATTGCGATGTTTTATTTGCCACCTATCCGGCGGGCACAAAAATCGAACCCCATGATCACGAGACGGATAATTGGGGGGTGATCACCAAAGGCGAGATGATTATCACCATGAACGGTCAGGACCATGTCTTCGGTCCCGGGGACTGGTATGAAATTCCAGCCGGGTGTGTGCATGCGGCACGCTGTGACCAGGACACGGAAGAGATCGAGTTCTGGTTCAAAACTGAATAGATGGTCCCGCTTTCCCTGTTCCGCCAAGTCTGGTAGAGACGCTCTATGATTATTGATGCCTGGATCCAACACCCAACCCTCCGACAGGCGCAAGATCCGATGTTTGCCTCACTCAGACGCTGGAACCGCGAGGATACGCCATCACAAGATATACCGGTTGCTGCAACAATTGCGGCCATGGACGCCGCGGGAATTGATAAGGCGCTAACCTGCGCCTGGCAGGCGCCGGGCCGGGATATGATTTCCAATGACGAAGTTGCAGGTTTTGTTGCCGAGGCCCCGGACCGCCTGATCGGCGTGGGCTCGGTCGATATTTCCAAGCCCATGCAGGCCGTCCGGGAGGTCCGCCGATGTGTCGAGGAACTGGGCTTCAAGGCCATTCGGGTTTTACCCTGGTTGTGCGAAGTGCCACCGACGGATCGCCGGTTTTATCCGGTCTATGTGGCCTGTTGTGAAATGGACGTACCGTTCTGCACGCAGATCGGCCATACGGGCCCGCTCATGCCGTCCGAAGTCGGGCGTCCGATTTATCTGGATCAAGTCGCGATTGATTTTCCTGAACTGACGATCATTGGGGGACATATCGGTTATCCCTGGACCGATGAGGCCATTGCCGTCGCGACAAAACATGAAAATGTTTATATTGATACATCGGCCTATACGGTAAAGCGCTATCCGGACGCGTTGGTGAAATTTCTTAAAACAAATGGCCGGAAAAAGGTTTTATTTGGCTCGAACTATCCAATGATCATGCCCGGTAAAGCTCTGGCGGAACTGGATAGTCTCGAACTTGACGCTGAAACAAGTGAGCTGTTCTTGTCCGGCAATGCGCGGCGGGTTTACGGCATTTAGTTGATAGGATTTCGGATGTTTACTTGGCAAAAATGGTTAGGCGTCCCGAGCATTATCTTATTTGTACTGATGGTGTCGGCTTGCAATTCTCAAGGTCCCGATGAAGCGATGGAACATAAACTACCGTTCTTAAAGATCGTTGAATCTGGTGGTTGTATGATGGCGGGGCCGAATTGTGCGGAATATAATTTATACAGAAATGGATCATTTAACGTTAAGCGGACTGAAACCGACGAATTGGCCGGCAGTGGTCTGCTAGACAGGGCTCAGCTGGATTCGTTGATTGCAATGGCTGAAGAAGCGGGCTTTCAGGACTTTATCGACAGTCTTGGGTCGGGAGAGTGCTTGTCCTGTTTTGACGGAACGGATGTGGTTTACCATCTGATTGTTAACGGTGAAAAGCTAGAGCTTGATAGCACAAAAACGGGTTTCGATTACGAGCATCCTTTTTTTGAACAAAGTGCCGAAATGCGATTGGAAATGCGACAGGCTGTTAACTTCGAAATATTGCATCGCTAATTCACACGTCGAGCTGACTTGCTTTTTTGCCTTCCTTTAAAGTATTATTGGATTTGAGGCGCAATGGAGGGCTGTATGAAATATTTATTTGGATCCATAAGCGCGGCGGCATTGCTCGTAGCTTGTCAGACGGAGACCGGTAAGCCAAGCTATGAAACGACGACAGTCGAAACCGTGGTCGAAGAGGCCCTTGAAAAAATAACGCTACCGGATTTCACCCAAATTCCGGATGATCAAAACGCGATTTTTCAAGCTTTTGGCTGGGCGGATTTTGACCCGGCAACCATCAGAACTGAAAAAATTGATGGCGGTCTGGCCGTGATTTTCGGATATGGCGGAAATATTTTGGCTTCGGTCGGCGCAGATGGTGTATTGATTGTCGATAGTCAAATGCCGCAACTCCATGAAACCATTTCCGAAGAAATAGCTAAGCTTGGCGGAGATGATGTGGATTACATTATCAATACCCATTGGCATTTTGATCACGCCGAAGGCAATCGCGCCTTTGGCCCAATGGGCGCGAAAATAATTTCTCAGGAAAACTCCCGCGACTATCTTCAAGGGGCCCATGATATTAATCTGGTTCAATTCAGCTATCCCCAACAGGCCTATGAAGCGTCAGCTGTGCCGACGGAAACATTTGCGAGTAAAATGAACATGAATTTTAATGGGCATTTTATTGAGCTTTTAAATTTTGGCCCCGCCCATACGACCGGCGATGCCATTGTTTGGTTTAAAAATGCCAATGTTGTTCATATGGGGGACGTGGCGAACCTATCTGGATTTCCTTTTATTGATTCTGGGAATGGCGGGACAATTGACGGAATGATCTACTCTATTCGTGAGACGATGAAATTACTCAACGCGGAAACGATTATTGTACCCGGCCACGGCGAAATTTCTACCCTCGCGGATCTCGAGGAATTTGTGTCTAATCTGGAGGCTGTGCGGGACGGTATTGTTGCGTTGCGCGCCAAGGGTTTGTCTCTCGAGGAGATTCAATCCAAGAATGTCGCATCTATGTTTGGCGAGGTCGGGCCAATGCTGGTTGATCGTGCTTATACGGGTATGGATTAGGTTGAGTTAAGCCGCGTCAAGGTTGATCTCTGTGAGCCTGTCGGCGTGTGTCGAGATGGCTCGCAGCACGGATATTTTGACCCTTGTGCCCGGGTCTTTCATTCAGTCATGGGTAAACTCAGGTGACGTTGCTATCCGCCCCTATCCGAGCCGTTTGTCTTTTAAGGTCAATGCGGCCGTATTGCTTGGTGAAGGTCTTAGCGGTGCTGTTCAGGCTTTTATTGATGCCGTCACATCCTAAGGCATTAATTGCCTCGCCAGCTTTGGCTTGTTATGATCAAGCAAACAGAATCAAGGGGTGGGACCGTGGGTGAACTTCAAGATAAAATCATATGGATTACAGGGGCATCATCCGGCATAGGCGCGGCTTTGGCCAAAGTCTGTGCGGCCCAAGGCGCCAAAATCATTCTCTCCGGCCGACGGGTAGAAGCCCTCAAGGCAGTTCGCGATGAGCTTAAGACCGACGCCTTGATCCTGCCCTTTGAGGTCACAGATTACGATCAATTGCAAAGCCATGTTGATGCCGCCTGGGCCTGGCAGGGACGCGTCGATATTTTTGTCAATAATGCGGGCATTTCACAACGGAGCCTCGCAATTCATACCGACCCCAAAGTTTATACGGAATTGATCAATGTTGACCTGATCGCGCCGATTTGGCTGACACAAATGCAACTGCCTAAGATGGTCGACGCTGGCGGGGCCCATATCATTGCTATCAGTTCGGTCGCGGGTCGGATCGGCGCACCTCTGCGCACGGCCTATTGTGCGGCCAAGCATGGTCTAATCGGATATATGGACAGCCTGCGCGCCGAGGTCGAAATCCGTCATAATATCAAGATCACCAATGTCCTCCCGGGGTCGGTTAATACCAATGTCGCCCGGAATGCTATTACGGCTGACGGGTCTACGCGCGGGGTCTCGGATGACACGATTGACAATGGGGCTAATGCAATGGATTGCGCCCAAGCGATCATGGACGCCGTGGCAAACAATAAGCGAGAGTTTATTTACGCCGAAGGTATGGAAGCGCAGGTCGCCGCCCTTCGTCATTCTGATCCTGAACAATTATTTACGCTACTCGCCGGGCTTGGCGCACAGATTGCCGAACAATATGAGGCGGGAAACGAGGCCTGATCCGTGACCGTCTCTTTCCTTCCGCCCACGCCTTGGACAGGGCGCCTTGATGATGCGGATGAACATGCGATCCGTATGTTTCATCTGGAAGGAAGCGGGCCAGCCGCCTTGATGGGTTTTGCCTGTGATGAGGGCGTGCGTCGCAATCATGGCCGTGAGGGCGCGCGCAAGGCGCCCGAAGCCATTCGGCGGGCCCTGGCAAATTTATCCGCCCCGAAACACCCTCTGGGGTTTAAAGACCTGGGCACGGTCAAGGCCGAACTCGACGCGGTAGAAGCCGGACAGGAAGACCTGGCGGCCCGGATCGCCATTGCGCTAAAAACCTATCAAAGAGTGGTGGTGTTGGGCGGCGGGCATGAAACAGCCTTTGGGAGCTATCTCGGTTTATATTCATTTGCCCCGGATAAGAAAATCGGGATTATAAATCTGGACGCCCATTTCGATATTCGGGAGGTCGGCGATGCGGGCGCAACATCCGGCACGCCCTTTACACAAATCCGAAAGCTGAACCCGGAAAATTTTGAGTATTTATGTCTGGGTGTTTCTGAAGAATCCAATACCCAGACCTTGTTTGATCGTATGGCCTTATGGGGCGGGCGCTATGTTTCAGATAAAGACCTGATCTATAATGACCAATCAGCGGACCAAAAAATTGATAGCCTGATTGCGCGTTCGGATATCGTCTATCTGAGCATTGATTGTGATGTTATGCCGGTTGAACAGGCCCCGGGTGTTAGCGCTCCGACCGCGCGAGGCGTTCCTTTTCATTCAGTGGAGCGGATTGTAAATTATATATTGAAATCATGCCTCACATTTGGTGTGCCTGTTCCGGTGGCCGATATTGTCGAGGTCTGTCCGCCCCATGATCAAGACGGTCGCACGGTTAACCGTGCCGCCTATTTGGCGCGGCGATTATTAAGGGTGCCTTAGGGAAGGTGATCTCGCCATGCAAAATTTAACAGGTCAATTACTAGATGGACATGAATTGCGAGGGGGCGGAAACTCCAAATTATACATTGACGGTCAACCGTTTTTGAATTTTTCAGGCGCCAATTATCTTGCATTAACTGACAGAGAAGAACTTCGTAACGCCGCTCGGCAGGCTCTGAACGACGGCGCCGGTTTTTCACGATATCTTGTCCATGCTTACGGGGGTGATGATCCGTATTTTGATGCGGTCGAATATGAGGCAGCTAAATTTTTTGGAACGGAGGCCGCTGCTTATATGCCGTCCGGGTACTTCATTGGGGCGGCTGGTTTTGCTGCCACAGAAACTGAATATGATGTGATATTGCTCGATGAAATCGCCCATTGGTGTTTAAATGACGCCGCGAAACTAACCGGAAAGCCAATCAGATATTTTAAGCATCGATCTGTAAATTCGTTAGCGCGGGAAATTGATAAGCTTGCGCCCGGCCAACGCCCGATTGTTGTAACGGACGGCGCATTTGCAACGTCTGGGCAATTGCCGCCTTTAAATGAATATGCCGAACTTTTAAGGCCTTGTAACGGCAGGTTGTTCGTCGACGAATCTCATTCAGCTGGCGTCATTGGAGACACTGGCAGAGGTGCGGTTCAGCATTTTGGAGTCGAAGATATCGCTCATATTGGCGTAACTCTCAGCAAGGCATTTTGCGGCCAGGGTGCCGTTTATGTCGGCCCCTCCGATTGCGTTACCCGCGCCCGCGCCTGTAAAGTGGTTAGGGGGTCGAATTCCGGCGCGCCAATTTCCGCGAATGTTTGCGCCGCCGCATTGAGACTGGTGGGCGCTGACCCCGGCATTTGCGCAAGGCTCAGGACATTAGCTGAAGACCTCAGGGCAAACTTAAGAGGAATTGGCTTAGACGTTCCCCAAACCCCCACGTCTATCGTCTCTTTCAGCCATGGAAATTTCGAAGATATGCGCGCTATTCAAGAGCATTTGTTTAAGGAAGCCATCTATGTGCTGCATTCCAATTATATTGCCTCAGGACCCGGCGGGGTAATTCGAATGAGTGTCCTTGCCGATCATACCATCGAAGATTTGAACCGGGTTACGCAATTGATCCAGGACGTGATTTGATTTTCGTATTGTGTCGACTGAAAACAAGTTTACTCATCGGTTGATTTTACACCCACCAAACGAATAAGCCGCAAATTCAAAAAAGAGTAATAAGCATTTCCTTAGCCTTGCCCTCACGCGCGGGCACCGCTAGTGAAGGCGCGACGAATACCGCGCCAATTTAGGAGGGAGATATGAGCGACCAGTCTGATCCACATCTCACTCCTGATGACTTAAGTGCCGAAGAAAGCTTTAACGCTATCGTCAATGCGCTGGCGATGGACGACAATAACCTGCGCGCGGTTATGGCCGACATCCATCCGGCTGATTTTTCCGATGATTTTGAGCAGCTTTCCGGTGATCAGCGCGCTGAGTTTATTGCGCGGGCCGGGGATCTGATTTCGCCTGATGTTCTGGCCGAGCTGGAAGATGAAGTTGTCGAAGATATTCTGCCGCTTTTGCCGTCTGATCAAATCGTCAATGCCATTACGGAAATGGATAATGATGATGCGACCCAGATCTTTGAAGAAATGGAGGACGAGCAGCGCGAAGAAATTTTAGAGGTTCTGGGGCCAGAAGACAGGGCTGCATTAGAGGCCAGTTTTGCTTTTGATGACGAAACTATTGGTCGCCTCATGCAGCGCGAATTTGTGGCTGCGCCGCCCTTTTGGAGCGTCGGCGACACAATTGATCATATGCGCGCCACCGGCGAAGATCTGCCCGAACTATTCTTTAATATATGGGTCATTGATACGGCTTTTCACCCCTTGGGTTATGTCCCGGTTTCAACCCTGATGCGGGCTTCGCGCGAGGCGACCCTGCAAGATATTATGGGAGAAGACCTGACGGTGATTTCACAGGAAATGGATCAGGAAGAAGCCGCTTATCTGTTTGAGAAATATAATTTAATCTCCGCCCCGGTTGTTGATGGCTCGGGCCGCCTGACCGGAATGATGACCGTGGATGACATCATTGAAATTATTCAGGACGAAAACAAAGAAGATATTCTGGCGCTGGCCGGGGTGAGCGATGCCGGCCTGACCGATACCGCCTTTTCAACCGTGCGCTCCAGGGCACCCTGGCTTTTCTTAAATCTGATCACGGCTATTCTCGCCTCATTAGTGATTGCGGCCTTTGATTACGCCATTGCCGAATTTGTCCAGCTGGCCATTTTAATGCCGATCGTGGCGTCAATGGGCGGGAATGCGGGGACACAGGCTTTGGCTGTGGCTGTACGCGCTTTGGCGGAACGGGACCTAACCTCGCAAACAGCCTGGCGCGCGGTTCGGCGAGAGGCCGTCGCAGCCTTCATCAACGGTATTATATTTGCTGTGGCGCTGGCCGTGATTGCTTATGTCTGGTTTGGCAGAGCTGATATTGCCATGGTTGCATTTATTGCCATGATTATAAATCATGTTTTCGCGGGGCTGGCGGGTATTTTAGTGCCACTTGGTCTGCGCCGCATGGGTGCGGACCCGGCGGTATCGTCTTCTGTATTTGTGACAACCGTTACCGATGTCGTCGGATTTTTCGCCTTTTTGGGGTTTGCCGCCCTGATGTTATTGTAGGTTTCTCCCCCTCAGCGAGAAAAAATTTCAAAAAAATTCCGTTTTTAGGCGTAATCGGCGCGCCATTTGCAAAGACCTTTTCCGAAAAACACAGTGTTTTGTTTTGGAACGGTTTTATGGGTTATCAATTTACCATCTCAGACATCGGCCTGCGACTTATCAAGGCCTATGAGGGTTTTCATCCTGCGCCGCGCGATTTGATCAGCGGGGATCGGGTTTTGGGCTATGGGCACCGTATTGTCGAGGACAGCCGGACAAACATATCTGAAAATGACGCAGAAGACCTACTTAAAAATGATCTCGAACACATTGAAGAGTTCATCAACACTCATGTGCATGCGGGAATTACGCAAAGTCAGTTCGACGCCTTATGTTCATTGGTCTATTCGATTGGAGCCGAAGCGTTTTTAACATCGGACGTTTATCATGCGCTTAATCAGGGCCAGGTCATCGAGGCAGCCAATGGATTTGATGCCTGGCGCTTATCTGAGATAGCCGGGGAAATCTATGTCGTGGATGCGTTGGTTCGTCGGCGTACCGCCGAAAAGGCTTTGTTTTTGCGTCCAATCAAACGCATTACCCGGGCTCCGCGCCTGCAAGTCCCGGCACAAAGCGATCCGGATGTTCGCGCGGATGGTTATTCCAGCTGGTCGCGCGATCGGGTCCCGGCCAAGATTGTCGACACAGCACCTATTTTTACAGATTCTGTCGGTGGAACAGATAACGACCAGTTTGAGGGGCGCGTTGGGGCCGAGCCGCTCGAACTGGTCGATCGTCCATCGCCCATTGCTGAAGCGGCGGCTGAGGTGAGCGACCGCCTGGAAAGTCTAATGGATGAATCGCAGACACAATCCACCACTGAAGGCTGGCCGGATAGGCTGGTTGAAACCAAGTCGGACGATAATATTTTAGAATTTCGCCACGCGTCTGAGCTGGTTGAGGGCGTTGACTATAATGTGGCTAGCGAAGTTGATGAGGCTCAAGATCAAAATTTCTCTGCCTATGCGATTATGACAATTGTCGGCTTTTTAACCGGAGCCGCCGGTGTCTGGCTGAGCCTGACCGAGTCGTCCTTTAAGCTCGGATCATTTGGACCGCTTATTACCTTTGCGGCAATTTTTATCGGCGCATTGCTGTTTATGGCCGGGGCCTATTACCTGGTCAAAACCTGGTTGCGTGATCAATAAACAAGATGTGGGAGTCTAACATGGACATGATGACAAATTGGGGCAATTCGAAGCAAAGCAAGCTGGGGACCGAAGTCGTCTCCTTTGAGCACAGCCTGGGCGCATCAGACCTGTTTTCCGATGCGGCTCTCGCAACATTGCTGGACAATCATCCCAGCGAATATCTGGATGTGCGAACGCTTGGCCAAAATAATCATCCAGAATATGCGGGATCATTGCGCACCGGGGATTTTCGCGATTGCTCGGGTAAGGATCTGCTAAAAGCCGCCAAGGAGGGCTGGATCTGGATCAATATGCGCCGCGCCATGAATATTCATCCCGAATATAACAAGGTGCTGACCGCAATGTATGATGAATGGTCAGAGAAAACCGGGCGCAAAGTGTATAATCCGCATGGCGGGCTTTTGATCACGGCACCGATTGCCAAGACACCTTATCATTTCGACAAGACTGAGGTTGTGCTTTGGCATGTGCGCGGAAAAAAGCGGATTTACGTTTATCCGTTAGAGGACAAATATCTCTCCGATGACGAGCATGAAAAACTCGTTGTATATGCTGATGTTGACGATCTGCCCTATTCGCCGGAATTTGACGAGTCCGCAACAATTGTTGACCTTGAAGAAGGGCAAGCGATTACCTGGCCGCTTAACTCCCCGCACCGCGTTGAAAATCTCACCTATTGTGTTTCGGTCACGACGGAATATTCGACGCGCGAAAGTGCGATCAAAAATGCATCTGTTCTGGCAAATGCCACATTTCGCAAAAAATTCGGACGGTCTTCTTATTACAGTGAACAAGGCCAGACAGAACGCCTCCTGCGTTCGGCCATTGGGCGGCTGATTAAGAAATCGCCGTTTAATATTCAGGAATTTGAACCGGATATGGTGTCGTTTAAAATCGATCCTGCAGTGCCCGGCTATATTGTGGATATTCCGGCCTTCGAACGCAATTTCTAATCTGGTCAGACAGCATCCATGGGCCTATGGTTGGGTTCATGGTCGTCCATCTGCAAAAACTATCTGTCGGCTCTGAAAGCATAGAAACCCTGGCCGCTTGGCAGGCCCAGCTTGTGGCGCGCCGGATAAAAGCGGGCAAGCCGCCCTTTCACCAGCATGTAACCCGCATGACGCCCAAGCGCCGCGATGAGCTTCTCGCCGGCGGATCGATTTATTGGGTGATCAAAGGGCTGATCCAGTGCCGCAATAAAATTATCGACCTGGAAGAGGTCCGCACCAAGGATGGCCGAAAGGCCTGCGCTATTGTCATGGAGCCCGGCCCCATACCGGTTGTTCCGACGCCGCGTCGGCCGTTTCAGGGCTGGCGTTATTTCAAAGCCGAAGATGTGCCCGCAGATTTGGGCGAAGCCGCGGGCGGATTAGAACTGCCGCCGGAGTTGCGATCTAAACTGGCTAATCTCGGGGCCTGGTGATCAGCGCCGCGGGACGGTACTGGAAATCAGATTAAGCGGGATCGCCTTAGTGTCTTTGCTTTGACGCAAAACAATCCGCGACTGCACGTCTGAAATCAAATCAATTCCCAAGAGTACTTCGCGCAGGAAGTCTTCATAAGAATGCATATCGCGCGTCACAATGCGCAGCATGAAATCGACGGCCCCTGTCACAACAGCACATTGTACGACTTCCGGCATGTTTTGAACCGCACGCTCAAACTTTTCCATATTATCCCGATTGGGCAAAGCGAGCTTAACCGCCACAAAAACTTCGAAATCAAGCCCTAGCTTTTCGCGGTCGAGCACGGTAATACGTTGTTGGATAATGCCCATTTCCTCCATGCGCTTAATACGGCGCCAGCAGGGTGATGATGACAGGCCAACCTGATCGGCTATATCGGCCACAGAAAGGGCGGCATTGCCCTGAATGAGATGTAGGATTTTGGCGTCAATACCGTCAATTTGTTCCGGCATATTATTTCCCCTCAATTCAAATTTTCGAAAAAATATTTCACATTTTAGCGAAAATCAACCAAAAAAATTAAAAGATAATGCGTTATTTTAGGTAAACTTGTCCGAAATTGGACTTCCTTTCAAAAATGGCCTTAAAATGAGCAAGCGTTCTAATCAGTCACGCCTATATGTGCCGGAGCCCCCATTCCGTCCCGGCGATAAACCCGACTATTCCTATATTACAGTTCCGGCGGATCACTCGCCCCCGCGACCCGACCCTATGGTCGATCATCACGAGACCTCAGATCACTCGCTCGGCTTGATCCGGGTGATGCGGTTTAACGGTGAGCTTGCGGGCGAATGGAATCCGGGCTTGTCAGCCGACACCTTGCGTACGGCCTTAAAAAATATGTCCATCAACCGGGCCATGGATGACCGCATGTTTAAAATGCAGCGTCAGGGCAAATTATCTTTTTATATGAAAAGCACGGGTGAAGAGGCGATCTCTTGCGCCCACACAATGGCCTTGCAGGACGGAGATATGATTTTTCCAACCTATCGTCAGGTCGGCATTTTGATCGCACGCGGCTGCCCGATGAAAGACATGATGTGTCAGCTCTTGTCGAACAAAGGCGACGCGTTGGAAGGGAAGTCACTACCGGTTCTATATTCCTTCCGGGATTATGGGTTTTTCACAGTTTCAGGCAATCTGGGCACCCAACTCATACAGGGTGTCGGTTGGGGTATGGCCTGCGCCTATAAAGGCACGGATGATATCGCCTCCGTGTTTACCGGTGAGGGCGCAACCGCAGAGGGCGATTTTCACTACGCCTTGAATTTTGCCTCAACTTACCGGGCTCCGTGCATTATCAATGTTGTCAATAATCAGTGGGCGATTTCAAGTTTTCAGGGTATTGCAGCGGGTGAAGGCGAAACATTTGCGGCGCGCGGCGTGGGCTATGGTCTGGCCACCTTGCGGGTTGACGGCAATGACTTCCTCGCAGTCTATGCGGCGACCCAATGGGCCGCAGAACGCGCGCGGCGCGGCGGCGGCGCTACGGTGATTGAACACTTTACCTATCGAAAAGAAGGGCATTCGACCTCTGATGATCCGACCAAATACCGGCCGGAAAATGAAGGCGAAGTCTGGCCATTTGGTGATCCCCTTGATCGTTTACGTCATCATTTGGTGACGATCGATGAATGGGATGATGCCCGAGAAACTGCAATGCAGGAAGAGATCGCGGCCTATATTCGTGACGCCTATAAATCCGCAGAAAAACTGGGCTCACTTTCGACGGAAACCGGCATTGACCCGCTGACCATGTTTGAACAGGTCTATGAAGAACTCCCGGGACACCTCAAAGATCAACGCGAGGATTTCAAATCCGAGTGGGCGGAAAAGCTGGGGTAAGAAAATGGCACAGATGAATATGATCGAGGCCATTCGTTCGGCCATGGATGTCAAGATGAGCCAGGACCCGGATGTTCTGGTTTTTGGTGAAGATGTCGGCTATTTCGGTGGCGTGTTTCGTTGCACGGCGGGTCTTCAGGAAAAACACGGTCTGCACCGCTGTTTTGATACGCCGATTTCAGAAGGCGGAATAATGGGGATCGCCATCGGTATGGCGGCCCATGGCCTGCGCCCGATCGCAGAAATCCAATTCGCTGATTATATCTATCCCGGCTATGATCAGATCGCGTCTGAAGCCGCGCGCTTGCGCTATCGCTCCAATGGTCAGTTTACCGCGCCTTTGACGATCCGAACGCCTGTCGGCGGCGGGATCTATGGCGGTCAGACTCACAGCCAAAGCCCGGAAGCCTTGTTTACTCATATTTCCGGTTTGAAAACGGTCATCCCGTCCAATCCTTATGACGCCAAAGGCCTGTTGATCACCGCTATTGAAGATAATGACCCCGTATTATTCTTAGAGCCGAAGCGTCTTTATAACGGCCTATTTGAAGGCGACCCCCACAGCCCCGCCAAAAGCTGGGCGGGTCATAAGTTTGGCGAAGTGCCTGAAGGCCATTACACAGTTCCATTTGAAAAGGCCCGTCATATTGCCGAAGGGACGGATGTGACCATTCTCGCCTATGGTACGATGGTCTGGGTGGCCGAAGCGACCGCCCGAGAGATGGGCGTGTCCGCAGACATTCTTGACCTGCGCTCACTTCTACCGCTGGATCTGGAAAGCATTTCTGAGTCTGTACAAAAAACCGGCCGCTGTGTGATTTTGCATGAGGCGACGCGGACCTCTGGGTTTGGTGCAGAGCTTTCCGCTCAGGTACAAGAGAGTTGCTTCTATCATTTGGAAGCCCCGATTGAACGGGTGACCGGCTGGGACACCCCTTATCCACATGCGCAAGAATGGGCCTATTTTCCAGGCCCAATCCGCGTTAGTAAGGCTATCCGCAGGGTTCTTGAAGGCTAAGCCAAATGGGCGAATTTCGTTTTAAAATGCCGGATATCGGTGAAGGCGTGGTCGAAGCCGAGATCACGGCCTGGCACGTCAAGGTCGGCGCCGAGGTCAATGAAGACGACCCGGTCGCGGACGCGATGACCGATAAGGCCACGATTGAACTGACCGCTCCGGTTTCAGGAACGATCACGGCGTTGGGTTGTGAAGAGGGCGACATGATCGCGGTCGGTGCGGACCTTGTGATCTTTGCGACCGACGGTGAAGACGACACGGTCGAAACTGAAGACGCGGCGGAAGAAGCGGTGCCTGATACGCCGGCGGCGAGCGGATCCTTTGTTTTCAAAATGCCGGATATCGGTGAAGGTGTGGTCGAAGCCGAGATCACCGCCTGGCACATTTCCGAAGGTCAAATGGTCAATGAAGACGACCCGGTCGCAGATGCCATGACCGACAAAGCCACGATTGAGCTGACCGCGCCGGTGTCCGGCAAGGCGGTTCGTCTGGGTTGCGCGGAAGGCGACACCATTGCCGTGGGGGCTGATCTGGTCGAATTTGCAGTGGAAGGCGACGTCGCGAGCCCCAAGCCCGCAAGCCAAAAACTTTCCGCGCCCACACCGCCGAAGCCAGCGCCAAAATCGGCAAAGCCATCGCCGAAAGCCGCGACGCCAATCGCGAATAAAGCTCTGGCCTCTCCGGCCGTACGCAAGCGCGCCCGCGATGCGGGGATTGATCTGTCGAAAGTCAGCGCGAGCGGCAAGCTCGGTCAGGTGACCCAAGCGGATCTGGATGTGTTTGAAAAGGCCTTAGAGCCAGAGATCGGCGAAAACCGGATCAAGATTATCGGCATGCGCCGCCTGATCGCCGAGCGCATGCAGGCCTCCAAACGCCATATTCCGCATTTTACCTATGTCGAAGAAATTGACGTCACCGAGCTCGAAGCGCTGCGCAAACGCCTTAACGCTAAAAAAGGCGACGACAAACCCAAGCTCACAGTCCTGCCCTTTATCATTCGCGCGCTGATTTCCGGCCTGCGCCAATGGCCGCAAATGAATGCGCGCTATATGGATGAACAGGGTTTTCTCTCACAATTTGAGCCGATCCATCTGGGCATAGCGACCCAGACCGATCAGGGGCTGATGGTGCCTGTGATCCGGAACGCCCAAAGCCTGAGCGTCTGGGACACGGCCCGGGAAATTTCACGTCTGGCCGAAGGGGCGCGTGACGCCACCTTGACCAAGGATGAGCTGACCGGCGCGACCACGACGCTGACCTCGCTGGGCCCGCTCGGCGGTATCGTAACAACGCCTGTGATCAACCGACCTGAAGTCTCGATTTTTGGCCCGAATAAAATCCGGCCCAAGCTTGAGCTGCGCGACGGCGAAGTCGTTGAGCGCCAGGTGATGAATTTCTCAATCTCCTGTGATCACCGGATTATTGATGGTTATGATGCCGCGGCCATGATGCAATATATGAAAGGCCTGCTCGAAGACCCGCTCTTCATGTTTTTGGAGTAGGCATGCTCTGGAAATTTTTAAAAAAACTATTTCGATCTACACCTGCAAACAAACTACCAACTGAAGACACGGTCAAAGCGGACCTTGAGACGGCCCATGATGCGTTGGAAAAATCACGGAAGCCCGCTTGCTTTGGAGAGCTCGGCGGTAAACGACCTGAAAAGGACAATAGACATACAAGTTGGTGGGGTGGTAATTTTTTAGGCGCAAAAGGTGAAACCGTCCCGAAAGGCCTGAATTCCGGCCAAGAAATGATTCCTTTAATTCAAATTCGGGTGGATGAGCTTCCTCATATCCCAGCCGAAATCTCGGACGTTGCGCTACTGACGCTTTGGATGGATCCAGACGCTGAAATAGTTGACCGCGCCAGCAATGGTGTTGAGTTCGTTATTCGCACCTATGATTCTATGGATGGGCTAATTCCGTTAGGGCCAGGATATAGAGAGTTGGAAAATCTTCCAACATTTCAAATCTATTGGACGTTATTGTGTGGCGATGTCCCTGAATGGGAGGCATTGGAAGGCGTGCCGGAAAGTATTTCGTTATTAGATGATGATGGTTGGTACTTCGATCATCCGGCACGAGAAAGGCGAGCGGAACTTCAAGAATCAATGCCGATAAAACTAGGTGGCCATAGCCAATGGTGGCAGAGTCCGCAGCAGGTCGAAGGCGGAGATTTTGTTTTATTCTTAGACTCCACTTCCAAAGGAAATTTTGGATTTCCTGCCGGAGGTAACGGCAATTTTTTCCGTACCGAAGATTCTTGGGAATTGATCGTAGATTTCACTTAATCCCGAGATTTTCAGAAAGTCTCTAAAACAATTCCTTCAGCCCGGTCGCGTCGATGGCCACATTCAGCGCCTCTTTCTCAGCTTCGCTCATATTATCGACAAGGGCCTCAAAAGCCCGATTGGCTTTGGGATAACCTTTGCGACCGGCCCTGTCGTAAAATTGCGCGGCGCGGATTTTATCTTGAGTGAGACCCAGGCCCTGTTCATGGGCCTGGCCGATCAGAAAGAGCGCTTTCATATGTCCGCGCTTGGCCGCGGGTTCAAGATACTCAAAGGCGGCGGCGTATTCGCCCCTGGCAAATAATTCCTGCCCGGGACGGTAATCCTTATCCGCGCCGTCTGTCAGCAATTGATAGCCCTTGGTCGAGGCGCGCCGCCATAACCACCAGGCGGGCAGAGCGGAGACAATGCCAAACTTGATCAAATTGCCCGGCGGATGGTCGCCGCCAAAGAAAAGCTCGACCCCGCCATAAAAAATCACAATGGCCGGGATCAGGATCACATAAATACGCCGGAATTTACGCTGTCGTTCAGCCCAGAAAAACAGAGCGGCAATAACTAAAAATGAAGCCAAGTATAGCTGTAGATCACTGGGATCGATTTTTAAAACCGCCTCACAGAAAATCCGCAATCCCATCAAGGCAAAGACAAAGGGGGCGACAAATAAAACAAGCCAGGTGATGAAACTGTGCCGCGCATATCGCAGGTGAATAGAAATAAAGCCGGGAACACGCAGGCCCAGCGCCATTGGCAGATATTTACTGATCAAAACTTTAAAGCCGAGCTTGGAAGAGGCAGACACAAATTATTCCTGTTTTATATCGCCATAATTATCGGCGCAGAGCTGACGTGTCAAAGACCGTAACGGATTTGACCTCTTGGCCCTGCGATCCTAGAGCATGGATGGGGGAACAGAGCTATGAAGAAATCTTTATCTATATTTATGCTGATCGCAGGCATTTTATTATTTGCCTTGGCATTTTATTTTTACAATCAGGCGGAAGACAAAAAGCGCGATATTGAACGCATGCGCGCCTTGACCAATCCAGTCTATAGTGAGCCTGTGCAGGATCCTTACGAAACTGAAAATATGGAAGACCCGGTTGAGGCGGCTGAGCCAGAGATTGAGCCCTATCTGGGATCTGGGGCCTGCGCTGTCCATTGGGGCTTGCAGATACGCCAATATTGTCAGGCCGGCGACGCGGCAATATTGGATATTGTCGAGGGGGATACACAAACTGACGCGATGGAAAGCCTGTCCATGTGTTTGAACGAAACCCTTCACAATATGGACGCCCATGGCACCGATTTCCGGCCCATGGATAGTGAGATTCCACTGGATGAAACAAATCGGAAAACCTTGGCTTGCGATTTTGTCAACATGTATGGCGATAAGCCGAAATTTGACAAAACCAGCTTATATTCCTTGTTTGAGGCACATGTGGAAACCGGTGGCGCGGATTATATGGATGCGCCATAAAGTCGGTATGTTGGGTCATGTTAAATCGGGATGGGTTGTGTTGGCAGCTTTAAGTGCGGCACAATTCGCGACGGCCCAAACGTCCGATGATTTCAGTGCGCAGTTCGGGGCGTTTTTGGCGCAAGGCGAAGCTCATAGCGTCGATATTTACGCTGAAGAATTCCAGCGTATGAAGGCTCAGACCAATGCCTCTCACGACGAGATAACGCAGGCCCTGGATCAGGAGCTTGGTCGTATAGCCCTTTGCAGTCGTCAGCGTTATTTTCTGGCGAGCCGCACTAGCGATTATAATCCCGACTATATGGAGGATGCTACTCGTCTTTTGTCTCATTATGATTTGTTCGCCAAAGCTACCGAGCGCGAAAATCACGGGACTGTCGCGGCGGCGGAAGCCGCGCTTAACGCGAAACGGGAACAAATGGATCAATTCGTTAAGTCGCTTTACGGTGCAGGACGGGATTCGGAAACCGAGACCATCGCAACACAGCGCAAACAGATGTCGGCCTTGTGTGACCGGGTTTCGCTCTTGGCCCGAAATGTCGATCACATGTCGAGCGAAAGACGACGTCAGGGGAATTAGATCAGCCCGCCCTCGGCAAGGCGCCCGGCCCGCATGTCCCTAAAAGCCTCCAATATTTCGGCTTTGGTGTTCATGACAAACGGGCCTCCGCGCGCAACGGGTTCTTCCAGTCGTTTCCCGGCAATCAGCAAAAACCGCGCACCATCAGATGCGGCGCTGAGAGAAACTCGTGCGCCGTCTCCGAAAATACCGAGCTGATCTTTGCAAAGGTCCGTTCCGTCAATTCCGACTTCTCCGTCAATCATATAAATAACCGCGTTGTGGGATTTGGGTAGGGTCTGTGAAAACACTTCACCGGCGGTAAGCGACACATCAAGATAAAGTGGTTCCGTCAGGGAATTTATCACGGGGCCCACGGTGCCCCGGTCAGTTGTTCCGGTAATCACACGGACCTCGCCGCCACTTTCCGTGACTTCCAGCGGGATTTGTTCTCTTGAAAACTCCTGATAGCTTGGTGAACTCATTTTATGGCTGGCCGGCAAATTGATCCAAAGCTGAAACCCTCTTAGTAATCCATCTTGCTGTTCGGGCATTTCGGAATGGATGATGCCCTTGGCCGCGCGCATCCATTGCACGCCCCCCGGTCCGATCACACCTTCATTGCCGACACTGTCTTTGTGGCGCATGCGTCCGGCCAGCATATAGGTCACGGTTTCAAACCCGCGGTGAGGGTGGGGCGGAAACCCCGCAATATAATCATCCGGATTATCGCTCTCAAACCGGTCGAGCAATAAAAGCGGATCTATATGATCAATGTCCGCGGTCGCGATGATACGGGTGAGCTTTACGCCCGCGCCGTCTGAAGCCGGAATTCCTGAGGTGATTTGAATGATTTTGCGTTGGGTCATCCCGCCCATGTGGGGCGACGCCCTGAAAATTCAATAAAGGGTTGGCCGGCCCGAAGGCCAGCCGTGGGATTTAATAAGGTTAAAGTACAGATTTCGCGTCGGTCAGCAGATTATAAATCTGAATTTGGGCGGCGCAGGTTTTAACCCAGTCTTTTTCTTTGCCCTTGGTATCGGCGCTGCCGCGTAAAGTGCAGCCATCGACCCGGAGCAGGAGCTTGTCGATCCGAGAGATAGCGATTGCACTGTCGCCGGCTGTGAGGGCTGCCAAAACACCGTCCATTTCGTCCAGCATTTCACCCTGACGTTTGCGATTGTCAAAATCGCCACGGGACAGGCCAGCGACGATATCGCGGGCGGCCGTGACCTGATCTGCGGCATATACAAGCGGATCGATCGCGGTTATTTTTACCAGATCAATTCCGCTGTCCTCTGTACCGTCATTCACTGTTAGAGAGGCGTAGTAAATGCCTGGGATATCAGGTGTGAAGTTGGTCGAAACCTGATTGCTGGAAAGCGTTGCGGCGCTCCCTGATGGCTGGCTGTATAAAGACCAACTATAAGTCAGAGAATCTCCATCGGGATCGAAACTGCCTGAACCGTTGAGCGTGAAGGTCTCGCCGACAAAGCCGAATTTATCTGGACCTGCATAAGCGGATGGCGGTGTGTTGCCCGGTTCGACTAGGACATAATCCAAGGCGCTGATCAATCCGTCTTCATCCATGACTGAAAGCTTGAACATTTCAGGGCTGAGACCGGGTAGGTTGACGGACGGCGTGGCCGTGAGGGCGCCCATAATGTCTGTTCCTTGGTATGGCTCGCCGAGCAAATAGGCGGATTGCCATTGATAGGTTAGATTGGCCGAGGGCGTATTATCATCCGACGAACCGGTGCCGTCCAACTGGGCTTGACCTTGCGTGGCCAATACGTCCGGACCTGCATTGGCGATTGGCGCGGTATTGGACGGAGTTGTTGTGCCTTGGAAAACCTGCATGGCATTGTAGGTCCCAGGGTTCGGGTCCGTAAACAGCATTTCGCTTGTGAAGACAAAAGATTGTCCGTCACGGGCCATCTGGGACGTAAATTCTAAGTCGCCATATTGATCTATAAAGAAAGTTGCCTGTGGCGTGATCAGACGTTTCTCATCATTGGCGCGGTTCACCACATAGAGATGGGCTTCCGGGAAGGCATATTGATCGTCCGAAAACTTCAACGCGCCAAAAGCAACATAATTTCCGTCATCTGAAACGGAGGGTGTAAAATAAGTATTATTATTGGAGCTTCCGCTGAAGGATTTGTCATCTGACACGCGTGTGCTGGATTGATCTAATGTGTTGAACAACCAGACATCTGAGCCTGCGTAACCATAATTACCGCCGTCAAGAAATTTGCGCGAATAAACGACAAATGTGCCATCCGAAGTTATATAGGGTTCATCCGGATAGGCGTTATCGCCGTATTCATTGGTGCCCGAAACGTCGACCGGAATGGTTTCTCCGGTTGTCAGGTCTCGAACGAATACGCCGCCGGGCGTCTGGTATTCCGTAATGTTTCCTCCGCCGGATGAGAAAACAATAGCAGACCCGTCACCTGAAATCATGGGCCCAAAGGCTTCATTGTCGATTTCACCGCCGTCAAACGCCAAGGTGACACGCTCTGTGGTCCCCGTGGTGCGATCAAAGACGAAGATGTCGGACAAATTATTGGTGTCCCCGGATACAATGTCGCCATTTCGAGAAGAGAAAGCCACCTTATTGCCGTCATCTGTGATAGAAATTCGGTTGGACAAGGGCCCATAAATGTCATCCAGTTTGTCGGAAATCAGTTCAGACGACTGGGTTTGGCGATCATAAAAATACAGCCGCTCATTATAGGCGTAACTTCCCGGACTGCCGGAAAATCGAAAAATAACGTACTGGCCATTTGCAGATAGACGCGGAGAATGGAACTCTCCGTTCAATTCAGAGCCGTCACTGTCAGTGACATGGACATGCTCAGATGAACCCGCTTGCCTGTCTTGAATATAAATTTGGCCAGGCGGGACGCTTCCGCCCATAAATTCGGTAATGTAAGAGCCAAAGGCGACAATTGATCCGTCGGCAGATGTTGTCGGATGATAAGAGTGGCGCTCAAATGGATAATTGTAAGTCGCATCCTTGGTGACCATTTCATTGCCTTGAGCCAAGGTGGCAGGTGCGAGCGTGGAAAGCGCTAAAACGGATGCGGTTAAATTGCACAGATAGCGAATGGAATTTGACATGAAGACCCCTCTCTTATTGGTCGTTAATTGGAGTTGTTGCAACTCACTTCGACACCTAGAGGAGGAGGCTTAACTAAACGTGTATAGGTCTCTAAATACCAAAAAAAACGCGATCAACATTCGACCACATTGACGGCCAGGCCGCCCTGGGAGGTTTCCTTATATTTTGAGCTCATATCGAGCCCCGTCTGGCGCATGGTCTCGATGACCTGATCCAGGCTGACTT
>JAHDDX010000023.1 GCA_020629135.1 Hellea sp. | reverse complement strand
TGTACATCATTTCCCCCAAAATTCTCATACGTGCTGCCAAGGTGATAACGCGAGTCAGGCGCGATATCAACCAGAGGTCGCAGCGATTGTATTTGCAGTATTTAGGAGGCGACGATAGGTAAAGTCGTGTCTAAAATTAGCCGCCATTTTTACAACCTCCTGGATGGCCGCCTCTCGGCGGTGCATTTCAATGTTGAGGCGGGTGCGCCGCAAATCGTGTTTGCCCATGCCAATGGTTTTCACGGCCTGGCCTATCGCCAGATTTTTGAGGCGCTTGGCGTGCATACGGTTGCGCTCGATTTGCGCGGCCATGGCTTAAGCGAATTGCCGACAGACATAAATGGCCTCAGGAACTGGCATATATTCCGCGATGACATTGCCGCCTTTTTCGACCAGGCGATCGATCAGCCGGTTGTTTTGGCGGGCCATTCCTTTGGGGCCGTAAGCGCCATTTTAGCCGCCCCAAAACTTAAAACCAAGATCAGCGGTTTTCTAGGTCTTGATCCGGTGACCTTGCCCTTTCTGTCTCGACACTGGCCTTATCTGCCGGGCGGGCGCTGGATGATGAAAACCTTTATTCCGATCGCCAAAAAGGCCGGTCGCCGGCGCAATGTGTTTGAAAGTGAAAAAGCCGCTTTTGAAAATTATCACGGGCGTGGGGCTTTTAAGAAAATGTCCGATAAGATGTTGCAAGACTATCTAACGGGCGGGCTTTTACCGGATGAAAACGGTGTCCGTCTCGCCTGTGATCCGGCCTGGGAGCAGGCTATATTTGCGGCGCAAGGTCACAATATTTATAAAGGCGCCAAAGCCTTGCCGGGCAATTCAAAAATTATCTATGGCGGGAAAGCTGCGGTGAGCGACCGTTTTACCCGGGCTAAAATCGGACGGATTATAGGTTCGCAAAATATCGATTACCGGGCGGAATTGCATCATCTATTTCCGTTTCATGTGCCCGAAATTGTTCGCCAGTGTTTTCTTGAGAGGTTGGAGGTCGGTAATATTTAGACGCGGTTATTCATAGCGGAATTGACGATTGTTAAATTTATATCAATAAATACAGGGCTTTTTAAGACAGCAAATTCGGGGCAGGAAATTTTGACTAAGTTCGATTCTAATAAAACCTCTAATGCGAGTAACTTTGTAAGCCTCGCATCTAATCCGCTCATTTTCTGTTTTAGTCTTTCGACTTTTCTTTCCGCTCTTCTCTTATTCTTAGTTCAGCCAATGTTTACGAAAATGGCATTGCCCTATCTGGGCGGCGCCTCCGGTGTGTGGAATACCGCCATGGTGTTCTTCCAGGCCATGCTGTTGGCGGGATATTTATACGCCCATTTATTGTCCCACTATCTTGCCTTGAAGTTCCAGATATGGGTTCATGTAGCGGTTTTGGCGGCCAGCCTGATATTCCTTCCAATTTCTATTCCTGAAGCTTGGACGGCACCGGAAGCCGCAAATACGCCTGTTTTATGGATAATAGGTTTGTTTGCTGTGGCCTTGGGTGTGCCGTTCTTTGCGCTTTCGGCCAATGCGCCACTTTTACAACGGTGGTTTTCTTACTCAAATCACCCATCGGCGCAGGACCCTTATTTTCTATATGCGGCAAGCAATCTGGGCAGTTTATTTTCCCTTTTGAGCTTTCCGATATTGGTAGAACCAAATATTGGTATAGCCGCTCAAACAAAATATTGGGCATTTGGATTTGGGGGGCTTTTAGTCATAATTCTTTTGTCGGGAATTCTGGTCAATAAATTCAAAAGCGCTCCAGTCTCTGGGCATCGAAATCTTCAAAATGAGCAAACTTCGGAAATACCAAACTTGAAAAAGCGCGGTTTATGGATTTTGTGCGCGGCAATTCCATCGGGCTTAATGTTAGGCGTCACGACCCATATCACATCAAATGTTGCTTCAGTTCCATTGCTGTGGGTTTTGCCATTAGCAATTTACCTTTTGACTTTTGTTATTGTTTTTGCGGCCCGGCCTGTTGTTAAATGGACGGGAATTAGCCGTTTATATGTACCGATCGCATTGGCTTTGCTGTTGTCGATAAAGTTTCCGGTCATAGGATGGCTTCCGGGGCTGATCCTGCATTTAACTGGATTTTTTATATTGGCATTGATTTGTCATGCGCGCTTGGCCGAAACCCGTCCTTCTGTTGATTATTTGACTCAATTTTATCTTTTAATGTCTTTGGGCGGGGTTTTGGGCGGTGCGAGCGTGGCGTTATTTGCGCCAGTCATTTTTAACGATGTTTTTGAATATCCGCTCCTCATAGTAACAGCCGCCTTTCTGGTGGCCGGCACAGGTCACACCAAATATAAACTAAAAGAGGTGGTGATAAAATATGGGCTGAGCTTGATCGCGGTCACTGCTGCCCTTTTTATTATTTCTAAACTCTCGCCCCCATTATCTATTGGGCTTATTTTAGGCCTCCTGGTCGCGATTTTTGGAAGTGTTTATCTTTCGCGCAAGACGCCGGTTAGCTTGTTTCTTGCCCTGGGTTTATTCTGGATCGTATTGTTAAATGCATTTTCGGTAACCGGAGACAATGACAAACATCTTGTCTTTAAAGAGCGCAGCTTTTTCGGGATCGTGAAAGTTATTCGCCAGGAGAGCGACTATGGCCCGGCTCACATGTTTATTCACGGAAATACGGTGCACAATTTTCAATTGAGAGATCAATCACTGCTGAACCTGCCAATGGCTTATTATGCGCCACAGGGTTCCTTTGGCCAGGCGGTCAACGCGGTTCGGTCAATTTCCGACAATATGACGGTTGCGGGAATTGGCCTGGGGGCGGGCGCTTTAGCGTGCCACGCAAAGCCGGGTGAAGACTGGTGGTTTTACGAAATTGACCCGCTTGTTGTTGAAATGGCCAAAACGCCGGAACTGTTCAGTTTCATGGAAATTTGCGGCCCTGAAATGCCGGTAATTATTGGTGATGCGCGTCTGACATTGGAGCAGGCAGATGAAGGGACTTTTGATCTGATTATTGTTGACGCCTTCTCCTCGGATTCGATTCCAACCCATCTCGTAACCCGAGAAGCCATGGCGCTATATCAATCACGCTTAAAGCCAAATGGGTTTGTGTTTTTCCACACTTCAAACCGATATTTAAATGTGTCGGCCGTTGTCGGGAACCTGGCAAACAGTTTTAATTTGAGCGCTAAAAAGATCTCGTATGAAGCGACAGCTGATACGCCATATCAGGATGTTATTTTGCCTTCGATAGGGATTATAGTCGGCCCGAAAGACAGGTTAGACCGTCTTGCGGAATCTCATTCGGATTGGGTTACCGTGGAGCACAATCCTGTGGTCGGTGTTTGGACAGACGATTATTCACACATCGTCGGGGCTATTCGCGCCAATAAGGATTGATCACTAAACTAAGCGTGCAAAGAGCTGATCATTACACTTTCTAACGCTTCAACCGCCGCTTTTGAAGGCGCGACGAATTTCCGCGCATCCAGGTCGATCAAGCCGTTCACGGCAATTAATGACGCGTAGCTTTTGCCTGAAACCGGATCAACAATATTGTGAATAAGTTGACGGATTTTATCTGTCGTGCCTTTGACCCCGGAATAGATGTGAAATGCACTGCCGGGACGGGCATCATGATGGACCCGCAGACGCAGCTCGAGCATAACGCCTATGACTTTGGATTCGCGCCAATTGGTGGTCGCAAGTTCGGGCCATCCTGTCGAAAACCCGGTTATGCAGTCTGAAATCCGGCCAATATAATTTTGTCCGCTGACAGCCCCGAAAACATTGGTCTCTTTGGGTTTAAAGACTCCCAGGCTTATCCGGTCACATCCCCAGTCCATTAAGGCGCCCAGCCCAGGACCGGACATCTCATCCGTGAGGGAAACACCGCGTGGCGCGGCCTGTTTAGGGGCGTCTACTTCATAAATAGGCGCCGCGACTTTGACCCGATTGGGCCAATTAAAACATTCGCCTGTGCGCAAATATATATGATCAACGGTTTCGCGGATGGTGGCGGCCAGGGACCCATCTCGGTGATACAGCATATGTTGCAAAGTCATGTCGCATTCACCGATCGAAAGAATGCCGGTTTCAATACGCAGATTGGCGCCTGGGCGTGCTTCGTTTAGGAATCGAATGTGACATTCCCGAAACCGAACCGTGCTGGGGACGCCGTTAGAAAAAGCGTCAGGCAACCCCAGCCCGATAAAAAACATCTGGCGGGCCTGCTGAGCCTTGGCCAGATAATAACGCATATTCAGGTGACCAAGCTCATCGCATTCCGCAATGACTACATCCCCGCGCCAGGTTTCGGTAAAGCCCGTCATTTAAGTTCAGCTAAGCGGCACATTTTGCGCAGCGGCCATAATGCTCGATGACACTTCGCGAAATGTTAAATCCGTCGGGCACACATTCGACATGATCATGAGCATGACGCTCTTCAACGCTTTGACAGATCTCGCAGATAAAAAATTCGGCCGCATGGCCGTCATGGACATGATCACACGGTATATAAGCGTTCAGGGCTTCAACCCGGTGTATCAGGCCCAGGCGCGTAAAAAAGTCCAGAGCGCGGTACACGGTTGGCGGTTTGGGAGAGCCGCGTTCCGGACGCAATTTTTCCAAAAGATCATAGGCTTTTACCGGGCCGCCTTCTTCAATCAACAGTTCAAAAATATGCGCACGTAAAGGCGTAAAACGCTCTTCCGCAGATTCGCAAACCTTGCGCGCGTGTTCGAGCCGGGCGTCTATTTCGCGTCGGAGTAATCTTTCTGCCATAACATCGTCTCTGTTTTTACATAGGCTATACGATTGTTTACGGCATCGTCCAGTGAGAGAGCAGAAATTTCCATGCGCGCCGGGCGATTCTTTCGTTGAAGCTCGCGTCTTTTTTCGCTAGGAGCGTGCAGATTTTAAGCGCGTATGACGCCTAAACGATGAAAAAGAGGATAAAATGGCAAAAGCCCCTAAAAAAGAAGACAATCAGGTTTCTGTTGATGGAAACGTCATGTTTTACAAAAACCCGCAACCGCTCGCCAAAGACAAGCACGGTAAATTTGGTGTAAAACAGGTCGCGAAACCATTCGAGTTTATGCAAGAGCAGCATTTCGTACCAATTACGGCTCCTGAATTTGGATCTGCCGCCGCATCCTTTCCGGTTATTTTTGCAGGCGACGAAAAAACGCCTTTGGCCGTTATGGGTATTCGCGCCGGTGAAAACCTGTTCGTAACAGATGGCCAGTTTGCCCAGGATTTCTACATGCCGGCATTTGCACGCCGCTATCCATTTGTTCTCGCGAATGACAAAGCCAATGACCGTTTTGTCGTCTGTGTCGATGAAGACGCGGAATGTGTGACGAACAAGAAGCCCGAGCGCAATTTCTTCGAAAAAGATGATACATCTGAATTTACCAAAGAAGCCTTTCAGTTCCTGCAGAATTTCGAACGTGACCGTCAGGCCACTCAGATTATGGTAGAGCGGTTTAAAGCGCTCGACCTGTTCGAATCCAAAGAAATGCATTTCCAGGGACAAAATGCTGACGGGTCTCCGGCGGAACGTCAGAAGATTGCCGACTATTTCGCGATCACCGAAGACAAGCTTCGCGCGCTCGACAATAAAACCCTAAAGGAATTTACGGATAATGGTTATATGGCCGTCGCCCACGCCCATATGATCTCGTTGGGAAACTGGCAGCGTCTGGTGAACATGACCCTGCGTCGTGCTTCGGCAAACTAGTCCGATCAAATAATGGATTAAGACCCGGCCAGCGTGCCGGGTTTTTTCTTGGGTCAAATCTACGTGATCTTATGAAATCGAGCATAGGATTGTTAAGCTCTGTCCTGTATGGAGCGGAACAAATGGAGAGATGTGTGCGTCATTGGATCATCAGCCTTTTAATATTGTTTCTCGGGGCGAATGCCTGGGCAGCGGAAACAGAGCTGGTTGATACTGGCAAAGTTAACGCGCAATTGGTGAGCTCTCATGACCGCGTCGCGCCCGGCGACAGTTTTCATATTGCGTTACGCACGGTTTTGGATCTGGAATGGCATACATATTGGCGCAATCCGGGGGATAGTGGTGAACCGGTTCAGATCACGTGGAGTGTGCCGGATATTGTTACCCATAAGGATATTGTCTGGCCATTGCCCAAGCCTATTCCGACGGGCCCGATCATTAATTACGGCTTTGAGGATGTCCCGTTTTTTCCTGTTGAGTTTACGGTCTCAGAAAAGGCAAGGCCCGGAGATATTTTGCAGATCGATGCCGATATTTATTATCTGGTCTGCAAAGACATTTGTATTCCCGAAAGCACCGAGCTTGCCATTGATATTGAAGTCGGTGATCCGGTTGTCGATACACGCTGGAACGATGCGATTAACTCAGCATTGGGAGATGCTCCAACGCCTGAAGCCGCTCAGGCCGGCATATCCCGCCAGGGAGACAAAATTGTATTACACGTTTCCGGCCTGCAAGATGCCGGGTATGACAACGCCTATTATTTTCCTTTTGAACAAGGCGTTATCGATCACAGTGCACCGCAACACTTGGATATTGGCGATAACGGATTTCGCATTGCCCTGACCCCCGGATTTGACTGGGAGAGCGGCGTTCCCATGAATGCGGATGGCGTGGTCCGCTTTATGCGCGGTGGTAAAGAGCGCGGCGGCGAAATTTCTATTGATGTCGGAGACTTGCCGGACATCGGGCTGAGCCCACTATCCGCAGGCACGGCAGGTTCTGGACCTTCCATTGGATTGCTCGGCGCAATAATCAGTGCGCTTATTGGGGGTCTGATTTTAAACCTGATGCCCTGTGTCTTTCCTGTGATTTCAATCAAAGCCCTGAATATCGCCAAATCAGCCCATGGTGAACGGGCCAAAGTGCGACGCGAAGCCTGGCTTTACACGCTGGGTGTTCTAGCAACCTTCCTGGCGTTAACTGCGGTATTATTAGGTCTGAAAGCTGGCGGTGCGGAACTGGGTTGGGGATTTCAATTACAATCGCCTCGACTCGTGGCCGGATTGGCTCTGCTGTTATTTGTCATTGGCCTGAACTTATTAGGCGTTTTTGAAATCGGCACCGGCTTGCAAAGCACAGGCCAGAGCCTGACACAAAACAAAGGCTGGGCGGCGTCGTTCTTCACGGGTGTGCTCGCGGTGATTGTCGCCACACCCTGTACCGCGCCCTTTATGGCTGGCGCGATTGGTTATGCCCTAGCCGCGCCCGCTATATCGACCTTTGCAGTCTTTATGGCGCTGGGCATTGGATTTGCCTTGCCGTTTTTGCTGATCGCCTATGTACCGGGTCTGATGCAACGTCTGCCCAAACCAGGTCCATGGATGGTGCGGTTTAAAGAGTTTTTGGCCTTTCCTATGTTCGGGGCAGCTATTTGGCTGGTTTGGGTCTCGAGTTTTCAAGCCGGCAGCCATGGGGTGCTTGTCGTTCTGTCATCAATGCTGTTATTGGCCTTCGCAATTTGGCTGTTCAAGCGCAAGGGGAACTTATCCAAATTTATCGGAGCGATTGCGGTTTTATGCGCGGTCGCTATGCCCTTAAGCTTGAAATCAATACATCAAGAAATTGAAGTAAAAGGCATTGACTGGTCTCCTGAAAAAGTCTCCGAGCTACGCGCCGAAGGACAGGCTGTTTTTGTGGATTTTACGGCGGCCTGGTGTGTGACCTGTAAATATAACGAACAGTTAGTGCTGGACACGGACGAGGTCAAACAAGCCTTTATCGAAACGAATACAGCTTTTGTCGTGGCGGACTGGACCAATCAAAATGATGAGATTGCCCGTGAGCTTGAGCGCTATGGACGGGCGGGCGTGCCGCTTTATTTATTATATCCACCGGGTCACAATGATGTGAGTGCTGACATTCTTCCTCAGATTTTGAAGAAGGATATGCTAATCAAACGGCTGGAGGGGGTTTCAAAAACCCAATCACGCCCGTAAAATCGGGAAAAAGAGGAGATATCCATGACTTTATCAATTCGCCAGATTTTAGCAGCCAGTGCGGCTTTGGCTTTATTTGGAACAAGCGCGCCGGCCATGGCCAAAATGGCTACGGGTTCGACGGTTTCTGATATGACCGTCACAGACACAAATGGTGTAACCCATAATCTGTCTGACTTTGCCGGGAAAACTGTGGTGTTGGAATGGACGAACCACAAATGCCCCTATGTCAAAAAACACTACAATACCGAATTTGACGGCGGGAATATGCAAAACCTGCAAAAAGCGGCCGCAGATGACGATGTTGTCTGGTTGTCCGTGATTTCATCGGCCCCAGGGAAGCAGGGTCACGTCACCGCGGCCAAAGCCAACCAGCTTTCTGTTGAGCGCGGCGCCGTGCCCGCCGCCGTCCTTTTAGATGAAGATGGTACTGCAGGCCGGGCGTTCAGCGCAAAGACCACGCCGCATATGTATGTAATCAATGCGGATCAAACCCTGGTTTATCAGGGGGCCATTGATGATAATCGCTCAAGCTCGCCCAAAACGATTGAAGGCGCTCGCAATTATGTCACAGAGGCTCTTGCGGCAGTTAAAGCCGGTGAGGCAGTGGCTGTTGGCGAAACAGCCCCTTATGGATGTTCGGTCAAATACGGCTCTTAAGGCAATTAAAATAGTTTGGAAAACCCTCCTGTTTAGGAGGGTTTTTTATTTGCGGAATTGACTCTTATTGCCGCCTCCTTATGTTCCGCGCGTCAATTTAAGGATACCCCATGTCATATACGGATCTTGCCAATACTATCGAAACTGCCTGGGAGAACCGGGCCGAGCTCAGCGTAAATACACAGGGCGAAATTCGCGACGCCGTTGAAACCGTGATTGCCAAACTCGATAAGGGTGAATTGCGTACCGCATCCAAAGAAGACGGGGCGGACTGGATTGTCCATCAATGGGTGAAAAAGGCGGTTCTGCTTGGATTTCGTCTAAATGATATGGGGCTGATGTCGGGCGGGCCGCAGAACAGCAATTGGTGGGATAAGGTCGACAGTAAATTTGAAGGCTGGGGCGAAGCGGAGTTCCGCGCTGCCGGATTTCGGGCCGTGCCAACCAGCGTCGTTCGAAAAGGCGCCTATGTAGCGCCTGGGGCCGTTTTAATGCCAAGTTTTGTCAATATCGGGGCCTATGTGGGCGAAGGCACTATGATTGATACTTGGGGATCGGTTGGTTCATGTGCCCAGGTCGGTAAGAATTGCCACATTTCTGCCGGGACCGGAATTGGCGGTGTGCTTGAGCCTTTGCAGGCCAATCCCACAATTATCGAAGATAATTGTTTTATTGGCGCGCGATCTGAAGTGGTTGAAGGCGTGATTGTCCGCGAAGGGTCAGTTCTGGCTATGGGTGTGTTTATTTCAAAGTCGACCAAGATTTATAACCGTCAGACGGGCGAGATTACTTATGGCGAAGTCCCGGCCTATTCGGTTGTCGTGCCGGGCTCACTACCCGCTAAAGACGGCTCACATAGCCTCGCCTGTGCCGTGATCGTTAAAACCGTTGATGCGCGTACGCGGGAAAAGACCGGCGTGAACGAACTGCTCCGGGATTAAAACGCGGATCCGTCCTTTTTGGTAAAGTTACGTGTCGATGTTCCGTTGGGTGACACACGAAGGTCCACCTCCGGATAATAACAATTATCTTCAGCGGGGTTACGTGTCCCGATGACCAAAAACACGACATCTTTATCGGTCTTATTGATCATATGATGACCATTGCCGTCCCCAGCCGGATGCGCGGTGAAATCGCCGGGCGCCAATAATTGCTCACCGTCATCATCAATAAAGGTCGGCGTCCCGGAAACAATATAAACAAGCTCATCTTCATGAGAGTGCCAATGGCGCTGCGAGGCCCAGACGCCGGGCGGCAAAGTAATCATATTGGCACCAAATTGCGTCAGCCCACCTGCATCTCCGATATAAGTCGTGTGCCGGGTCAAGCAGGGTTTATCATAAGGTGCCGGATAGCCGGTTCCGGTTTTTAGCGGCGCGGTAGACAGATTGATTTTCGGCATAGCGCTTTTCCTTGCTTTTTTAAGGCGTCCCCGCTTTAAGCACAGGATGAGTTTAATCGCAAAAATCGACCCGGTAGAGTTTGCGCAGGATCTGATCCGTTGCCCATCCATTACGCCGGCAGATGCTGGGGCCTTGGGTGTGCTGGAAGCCCATTTGACCCGTCTCGGTTTTGATTGTCGTCGCTATCCTTTTGGCGAGGGTGCAGACCGCGTCGATAACCTTTATGCCCGGTTCGGCGATCAGGCACCGAATTTCTGTTTTGCCGGACATACGGATGTCGTGCCGGTCGGGGATCAGGCAAAATGGGATAATGCTCCATTTGAAGCTCAGATCAAAGACGGGCAGCTTTGGGGACGCGGAGCCGCAGACATGAAAGGGGCGATTGCGGCCTTTATCGGGGCGCTAACTAATTTAATGGCCGAAGGATGGACGCCGGGTGGCTCGGTCAGCTTTCTGATCACGGGTGACGAAGAAGGTCCGGCGGTTAATGGTACGGATAAGCTATTGCAGGCCATTGCCGAAGACGGCGAGGAAATTACTCATTGTCTGGTTGGCGAACCGACCAATCCGGACGCCCTTGGCGATATGATCAAAAATGGGCGACGTGGATCGTTAAATGCCAAGATTACCGTCCAGGGACATCAAGGGCATGTTGCTTATCCGCACCGGGCACAAAATCCAGTGCCGCCGCTTCTGGATCTTTTATCGCGCCTGCGGGCAAGACATCTGGATGACGGCAATGAATTTTTCCAGCCATCCAATCTTGAGATTACTTCTGTGGATGTCGGTAATCCGGCCCATAATGTTATTCCAGAAACGGCCAAGGCCCAATTTAATATCCGCTTTAATACCGAACATCGCGGCCAGGCGCTTAAGGACTGGATCAACCGCGAAGTCGCCGAGGTACAGAAAGGCTTTGACGGTAAAATACAGGCCGACCTTCGGGTCACCGGCGAAGCTTTTTTGACGACGCCCTGCGCCTTTGTGGGCTTGGTTCAGGATGCGATCGAAACGGTGACCGGCCGCCGACCCGAATTGTCGACGTCGGGTGGGACGTCTGATGCACGCTATATCACGCATTACGCGCCCGTGATCGAATTCGGTCTTGTCGGCGCGACCATACATCAGGTCAATGAGCGGGTGGATGTCGCCGATATTGTGACCCTGACCGATATATATACCGACATGCTGAAACGGTATTTCTCATGAATTTGTGGAATTACCTCATCGGCAGTTTAGGCGCTTTGGGACGACGAGGCGATTGGCCCGGTTATTTTGATTTGTCCCGCAAAGGGTTGAAATTGTCCTTTCTAGCCCTTTTGCTGTCTGTGCCGTGCTATTATGTTTGCGCGATTGCAATTCAGCAGCAATCTGCGAGTCTGTCCGGCAACCCGCCTGTTTATCCAACCACACCGTTCTTTTTGATCCTGGGGCTCTATGCCCTGATGTTTGTGGTCTGCGCTTATATTTTATCCATCGTCTTTGACCGCATGGATAGCTTCCGGGCCTGGGTGATTACCCGGCACTGGTCCGTGTTTTATGCCGCGCTTCTGGCCGCGATTTTCAGCGGTCTGTTTATTGTCGGGGTCGTTCCGTTTGTCTTGCTCTATGGGGGATTGATGATTATTTATCTGGGGACGCTCGCAATTGATATTCGGCTCGCGCAAAAAATAGCCGGCTTTGAATGGGGGGCGGCCATACTGGCGGGCTGTATCATAACCGCCATGAGCCTGACGATATTACTCATCGGTGTGGCCCAGATTGGAGCCTAGATATGCATGTTGATTTTTCGCCCAATGCGCCGAGCGCTGATCAGATCAGTTTCGAAGATTTTCTCAAGGTCGACATTCGCATTGGTACAATCACGGAGGTCAAGGACTTCCCCGAAGCGCGCAAGCCGGCTTATAAATTGAAAATTGATTTCGGCCCGATGATTGGCATTAAAAAAAGCTCGGCTCAGATCACGGCGCTCTATTCCAAATCCGATCTGATGGAACGCCAGGTTGCCGCTGTCGTCAACTTCCCGCCACGTCAAATTGGACCCTTTATGTCCGAAGTTCTGACCCTCGGCTTTGCTAATGAAAACGGGGATATCGTGCTGATCAATATTGATCATCCGGTGCCCAATGGCGCGCGCATGGCCTAGTGGCCTAATCCGGATAGATAACCTTCACCAGATAAAGTCCGTCGGGCGGGGCGACCGGGCCACAGGCCGTGCGATCCCGGGCCTCAAGGACATCACTGACATCTTGGACCGCCCAATTGCCGCGACCAACCTCATTGAGGGTTCCGACGATAGAACGTACTTGTTTATGCAGGAAGGACCGGGCTCGAACATGAATATGCAGTTCGGGCCCCGCGCGCAGCACGGTAATTTCATCCAGGGTTTTCACCGGTGATTTGGCCTGACACTCACTGGCACGAAAAGTGGTGAAATCATGCTGTCCGATCAGGTTTTGCGCGGCCGAGTGCATGGCTTCCGCATCGATTTTATAGGGCACACGCCAGACCCGTCCGCGGTCCAGGGCAAGCCGCGCCCGCCGGTCAATCATACGGTAGAGATATTGACGCTCGGTCGCATCAAACCGCGCATTAAATTCGTCCGGTACTTTCTCGGCATCCAGGATCGAAATCGGATGATCGCCAAGGTGATAATTCAGGGCGTCCCGCACCTTGTCGGCACGCAGGTCTTTACCCAGCATAACATGGGCGACCTGGCCCAAGGCATGGACACCGGCATCTGTCCGCCCGGCACCGTAAAGGCTCGCGGCTTGTCCGTTGAGCTTTTCAATCGCTTCTTCAATGGCGCCTTGAACGCTCGGCGCATGGTCCTGCCACTGCCAACCGCTATAGGGCCCGCCGTCATATTCAATTGTCAGCTTGTAATTCGGCATAAGAGCGTTGTGCCCAAAGCGCGGTGAGAATCAAGTTGAAACGTCCAAATCTGTCTCGACCTTCCGGGTTCGCCGTCGGCGCCCCGGAATGACAGGATTAATGGTTAGAAATATCAATCCAGCTGGGGTTGTCTGCTTCAATGAGCGCCCACTTCCAGGCACGCCGCCATTTTTTAAGCTCTTTTTCCCGACGAATCGCTTCGTCTACGTTCTGAAATCGTTCAACATATACAAGACAATGTATTTCCCACTTAAATGTATATCCTGCAAAATCACCGTTTCTATGTTGTGAAACTCGTCGATCTATATCACTCGTCACTCCGATATAGGTTGCGCCTCTATACCAGCTGGCAAGAATATAGACAAAATAAGACTTCATTTTATCAACTTAATCTAGTTTCTAAGCCCTGTCATTCCGGGGTGAGCGGAGCGAGAACCCGGAAGGTCGAGACGGATTAAGTCCGAAAGGTCGGCTTACGTTTAGCTGATCTGTGTGCCTTTGGGCACGGGTGTGCCACGCAGGAAATCTTCGGCGCTCATTTTGGGTTTGCCGGCCGGTTGAACCTCTTTCAGTCGAAGCGCATTTTCGCCGCACGCGATCAAAAGCGCATCATCAACCGCTTCACCGGGATCACCGGTTCCGGGCTCCGGCACGGCGCGGTGGATTTTCAAGCGTTGGCCATTAAGTTCACACCAGGCTCCGGGAAACGGCGCAAGTCCGCGAATATGGCAGTCCAGCTCTCTTGCGGGTCGTGACCAGTCAAGACGGGCCTCGGCCTTGTCGATTTTATGGGCGTAAACCGGTTCGCCTGTTTGCGGCGTTGGCACTAGCCCGCCGCGTTCAAGCGCACCAAGGGCGCGCGGCCACATGCCTGCGCCGATCCGTGACAAGCGCTCTGACAGGCTGGCCGCCGTATCCAACGTGTCAATCTGCGCTGTTTCTGAAAGCAATATATCGCCTGTATCCAGACCCTTGGCCATTTGCATGATCTGCACGCCGGTTTCCGTGTCGCCGGCCATGATCGCGCGCTGCACCGGCGCCGCCCCGCGCCATCTTGGCAAAAGCGAAGCATGCAGGTTCAGGCAGCCATGGGTTGGTGAATTTAATGCCCGCTCGGGCAGGATCTGCCCATAGGCCACAACACAGGCCACATCGGCCTGCAAGGCCTCAAATTCGTCAATTACGGATGAGCGCCGAAAGCGGTCCGGCGTGCGGACAGGAATTCCCATAATGTCAGCAAATTGATGTACCGGGCTTTGGGTGAGTTTTTTTCCGCGTCCTGCCGGACGAGGGGGCTGCGTATAGACGCAGGCGACCTCATAGCCACTGGCGATAATTTCAGAGAGGCTCGGCACAGCAAATTCCGGCGTACCCATAAATACAAGTCGAAGGGTCATTGATGCGCTCTTAGTTCGACAAGCTCAGAAAGAGAAATTCTCCTCACCCTGAGCCTGACGAAGGGTGCGGAAGTTCGAGACTAACCCGCCGCTTTCAGCTTTTCGTTTTTCTGAACCTTTTTGATCGCGCGGGCGCGTTTTAACCGGGATAAATGATCCAGGAAGACAATACCCTTGAGGTGGTCCATTTCGTGCTGAATACACACGGCATAAAGGCCTTCGGCCCATTCCGTGACCCGTTCACCATTATAATCCAGATAGGTGATCTGGCAGCGCTTGGGCCGGTCGACCGTGTCAAACACATCGGGAACCGAGAGGCAGCCTTCTTCGTAAGGAACGAAATCTTCGTCGACCTCGAGGATCTCAGGATTGACGAAATATTTGGGCTTGGGATCTTCTTCCTCGCGGGCCAGGTCCATGACAATCACATTTAACGGCACGCCGATCTGAACCGCCGCCAGACCGATACCCGGCGCGGCATACATGGTTTCCAGCATGTCATCCATAAGCGCACGTGTTTCATCGGTCACCTCTTTGACAGGTTTTGACACCTGTTTGAGGATCGGATTGGGCACCGTTAATATGGGTCGTATCGCCATGGCGCTTAGTTAGGGATTACGGCCATTCGGGTCAAGTGCGCGACTTGAATGAGAACATTCATAGGTGTAGAAATTTGTAATGAGAATTTTCAATTTGTTTCGCCGGCGACCTGGAAATCAAAACTTATTTCAAACGCTAGCATTGAAAAAAAATAATGCTATTGAAATGGCTGATCAGGCAAACCTCGCTTGGTGGTACCACTATCACCCACGAAGCTCAAGCAAAGGTCGATGGCGGACGCCAAAATTTAAAACTGGCGACTACGTTATTTTAAAGAGAAAGCCCGATCGCTTCAGAGCCATTCTTGATATCATAAGGCATGAAGAGCGAGAAGAATGGGTTTATAAAAGACAACATTTTAAGCGCCCAAATGATAATGCCAATCCGGCTTATTGGTTTGAAGATCAGCTCGAACCAGCAAGCCTGCCTGACAAATTCGTCGACACGTGACGTTATTCTGGGTCGTGACGAGGCTAATTCTTATCTAAAAATCGCGCGAAAAGCCCTTTTTTCTTAGGCTCTGGATCCCGCCCGGTTATCGCTTTGAACCTGGCCGGTCCGGCATGCTTCAAGATAACCAATTCATAGAAATTCATGCGGTTGTCGGACGTTTTGTTAAAAAGATTGCGATATTCGCCAGGAGCCAATTCTTCAGCCAATTTAAGCGCTTCCTCTATTTTTTGTTCCGAAATCAGCGCACATATCAATGTCGTTGCGCCGATGGCTTTATTGTGGTGATCCTTAATGGAGGCCTTGAAGTGGTCGCTAAAAACGCGGGTTTGAAACTTCGATATAATCTTTTTGTGCTCTTCGCTCACCCACTCTTGAAACAAATGCGCGAGGTTTTGCGGAGAGCCAAGGTCTGCGCCGACTACTTTGTCAAATTCACAATAAAGCGGCATACATTTATGAGCGGCCCAGGCACGAAAAGACAGTGGCTTAGATTTGTTATCCGGCATTTGAGCCAGATCCCAGAAAATTGGGTCGATGCTCATGGGTTTAACCTCGGATCTCACCTTTAAATTTATGGTCGGGATGCCTTGCTTAAATTCAATAAAAGGCATTGCGGACAAACAGATAAACAATTCATCTGATTGACGAAAATAGGTATGATGTTTCTTGCGCCAGCCGGTTCCCTTCATTTGATCGCCGACTGCTTTTTCGCATTTTTGTTTTAGCTCTTTTGCGAGTCGGTTTTCTTCACGCTTCCCCATCAGCTACGTTTAAGCTTTGCCAGAGGAATTGAGCCAGGCTGACAAATCCGTTGTTACGTGATCTATCCAGTTGGGCTGGCTGGAATTGTCTTCATATTCCTGATGCCAGTCGTGATCCGGCGTGACCCAGACCGTTTGCATGCCCATATGTTTGGGCACTTCAAGGTTACGTGTACTGTCCTCAAACATAATGGCCGTGCTTGGATCGATATCAAACCGGTCGCAGAATTTAATATAAGGCGAGCGCTTGGGTTTGGGGACATAGTCGAAATCTTCAATCGCAAAAATCCCGTCCATCTGATCATAGACGCCCAGATGATCGCCGACATTTTTGGCATGAGCCCGAGATCCATTCGTAAAAATAAATTTCCGGCCGGGCAAGGCGGCAATAGCGGATGGCAGATGGGGGCACGGGTCGAGCAGGGATAAATCCACGTCATGCACATAATGTAAAAACTCTGCCGGATCCATGCCGTGCACGGCCATAAGGCCCGAGAGCGAGGTGCCATATTCTGCCAGATACTCTTTTTGTTTGATCCGCGCTTCAATGGGGTCCAGCTGTAAAAATTCGCTGATGAAGCGGGTCATCTTTTTGTCGATTTGGGAAAAGAACTGGGCATCGCCGCGGTAAAGCGTGTTATCCAGATCAAAGATCCAGTTGGTAATATTGCCGCCCGACATTAGCGGCGAAGCCCAACGGCGCTGGGGGCGGCGAAATCGGCATCTGTGAGCTCTACAGTCACGCCTTTTTTATCGGTAGGCATGACGCGAAAATCGGCGGCATGATAACCCTGATCAGAACAGTTCTCCCGGCCCATGGCGGAAAACCGGGCTTCGGCGATACAGAATTGCGCCGGCTGAATGGCCCGCGAAATCAGCTTGCGGTCCGGGCGCGGATCTTCATTCTCGGGATCTTCCGGCGTGTCTTCCTGCAAAGCATAAAGATGCAGGTCCGCCCCCGTAAGGCTTTCGGTAAAGGGCTGGAGGCAGCTATCTGGCGCGACTGACCACCAGCCGCGAGATTCCCAATTTCCACGCCGACGCAAGCCAAGGGCCGTCCAGATCATTTCTTCAGATTTATTGCAAATCGTCAGACCGATGTCTTTGACATAATTAAAAGCCACCTGTTCCAGTGCATCGATTTTCTCCGCGTCGCTCAGATTTTTAGGGAGCTCGTGATCGCTTAAAAATTTGGATATCGTCCGGGTTGTGCGTCGTCCCGACATGCCGTCCACCCGCGAAATTTCATAGCCATTGTCTTTGAGCAGGCGTTGAATGCCAGCTGTCGTAGCCTTGTCGCCAAATTCTCTTTCTTCGACAAAGCTGGTCACCGGATCATCGGGTGATACGGGAATATAGCCCCGTGTATTCAGATCTTGCAAAGCGCAATCAATCGTCGCATCCGCGGTGAAATCCGTATCGGCGACGCAAAGCTGGGTGTTGCCCTTCCATTCGCGAATGCCGCCTTGGTGCGCGCGCGAGCTTTCCGCGTAGATAAAGCGTTGCACGCCAACCGTTCCGTCGGGCGTGGCGCAGTCCCCAGGGCGGATCCGCGTCCAGCCCCGTGGGGTCATCTTTCCGCTGACCGGCGACGCGATGGCCAGGCGCAAGACATAAGACGTCTGATTACAGACCTTCCAAAGCTGCGGCGATGTGGGTGCTGTCTCGGTCGAATTTTCCTGAGCGGCGGCATTAAAAGCCAGCAAGCCGGTGAGCAGACCTACAATAAAACGTCTCATCGGATCAAAGTCCCCGCGCCCTGATCAGTAAACAACTCGACTAAAAGGCCATGGGCCCGACGCCCGTCCAGAATGACTACAGCCTCCACGCCAGCCTCAATGGCGGCAATGGCCGTTTCCAATTTGGGTATCATTCCGCCTTTGGCCGTCCCGTCGCTTATAAGGGCTCTTGCATCATCAATAGACAAATCCGTTAAGAGATTTCCATCCTTATCCATAACACCTTCAATATCGGTCAAGAGCATTAGGCGCGAAGCCCCTAAGGCTCCGGCGAGAGTTCCCGCGGCCGTATCGGCATTGACATTGAAGCTTTCATTATCCGGGCCGCCGCTTATTGGCGATATGACGGGAATAAATCCTGGGTCGGCGGATGACAAAGCATCGATAACAGAGACGTCAACGGATTCTGGTTCGCCAGCGAAGCCCAGATCTTCACGCAGTTTTTTGGCTGAGATTAACCCGGCGTCTTTGCCTGAAATTCCAACACCGCGACCTCCGGCAGCGTTGATCGCCTGGGCCAGGCCTTTATTTATACCGCCGGACAAAACCATTTCCGCGATCTCAACGGTTTCCAGATCCGAAACACGAAGCCCGTCGACAAACTCAGATTCGATTCCAAGACGGGTCAGCATTTTTCCGATTTGCGGCCCGCCGCCATGAACAATTACAGGACGAATGCCAAACTGGCGCAAAAGCACCATATCATTCGCGAATTGCTGAGTGAGTTCCGCGCTGCCCATAGCATGACCGCCAAATTTGACGACAACCGTCTGACCCGCATAGCGCTGTATAAAGGGTAGGGCTTCGGATAAAATCCGGGCGCTGTCCCAGCCAGTTTCATTTTTGCGTCGGCGTTGCATAAGGCGTTATACCCGATGATCCGATAAGGCCAAGGTGGCAATTTCAGCCTTTAGCACATCCAGCCCATTTTTTTTCACTGATGATGTTGGAATAATTTCCGGAAAGGCGGCAGGGCGCTTTGCGATATCGAGCTGACTTTTTGCCATGACTTTCTCAAGCTCGCCTTTTTTCAGTTTATCCGTTTTGGTCAGGATAATCTGATAGGTGACAGCGGTTTCATCCAACATGGCCATAATATCGCGGTCGCTGTCTTTTATGCCGTGGCGACTGTCGATCAGCAGGAAGACCCGGCGTAAAGCGGCGCGTCCTGCGAGAAATTGACGGGTGAGCTTTGTCCAGCGGGCGATGTCGGTTTTAGAGGCCCGGGCGTAACCATAGCCCGGTAGATCGACCAAAATAATCCGGTCGTCTGCATTGAAGTAATTTAGTTCGCGGGTGCGACCGGGTGTATTTGATGCACGTGCCAGACCTTTTTGATTGGTCAGGGCGTTGATCAGGCTGGATTTACCGACATTAGACCTTCCCGCGAAACAGATTTCCGGCATGGGTGTTGATGGCAGCTTATCAAAACTGACAACACTTAGCATGAATTCTACCGGACGGGCGAATAGCCGCCGCCCGGCTTCAAGATCGAGTTTTTGCGTCTCCTCGGTCATCCGGCCTAGCCATTGCTTGCTTTCTCTTTTCCGAGCAACTTATTGAAGAATTTATCAATCGGCGTTTCAACCTTGAATTTCCGAGTAATATAGTATTGCTGCAAGAATGAGAGAACATTGTTCCAGACCCAGTACACCAGAAGGCCAGCCGCGAAAGGCGCGAGGATGAACATGAAAATCCAAGGCATGAATTTAAACATGGTGGCCTGAATTTGAGCGGCTTCACTGGGGCCGCCTGTTGGCATTGGCGTCAATGTTTGCATGGCCGCCATAGTGATACCGTATAGCAGGGCTAATGGGCCAATAGCCAGGAAGGACAGACCAAAGGGCATGGCATCCCAAGGGAGCACGCCAAAACCGTTTAAAATCGAAAGCGGGTCGCGTGCTGACAAATCCTGGATCCAGCCAAAGAACGGGGCATGGCGCAGATCAACGTTAATAAACACCGTTTTGTAAAGCGCAAAAAAGACGAAAATAGTCGGGATGATTGGCAAACATCCGGCGGCTGGATTGACGCCTTCCTTTTTATAAAGCGCCATCATTTCCTGTTGCAGCTTTGGACGATCATCTTTGTAGAGGGTTTGCAGCTTTTTCATTTTTGGCTGCACTTTTTTCATTTTGGCCTGGCTGGCATATTGTTTGTTAAACAGAGGGAAGAGCAGGATCTTGATGATCAGAGTCAAAACCATAATCGCCAGACCGTAATTTCCAATCATTGTTCCCAGTTTTGAAAGCACCCAGCTCATAGGACGGGTAAGGATTCGCAAAGTACCCCAATCAATCGCCCGTTCCATTTCGGAAATACCAATTTCTTCTTCATAAGATACCAGCACGCTTCGGTCTTTGGCTCCGGCAAAAACGTAACCCACTGAATCAATACTGGCGCCGGGCGTGAGGGTTACAGGATCTAGAGCATATCCGGCCTCATAAATCTCGCTATCATTGATCGTGCGGTACCGAAAATTGGCTGTCATTTGCTTATCTTGCGGGGCAATGGCAGCCGATAACCAATATTTATCGGTCAGCCCTGCCCAACCGGATGTTCCGGCTTCCTGCACCAATTTCTTCTTGGTCAGCTTATTATATTTCATGTCAAACAATTTTCCGTCGACAATGGAAATCGGGCCTTCCTGTAAAATGAAGAAATTAGTGAGATCATCCGGCAGGCCGTGTTGGCGGGATATGCCTTTACGCATCAGATTAATTTCATTGGAGGACGTGTTGGTTACTTTATCCGAAAGGGTGATCAGGTAACGATCATCCACAGAAACGGTTCGTTCGACGGTAAAATTCGCGCTTTCATGGCGCAATATGACTGGTGTCTGTTCGGTCAAAGTGCTCCCGGAAACGACAGTCCAGGGCGTGTTAGCGCCTGTGCCGCCTTCTTCAACCACCCAATTGTCAAAAATATAGGCGGCCTTTTCGGCCCCTTCTGGGGTCAGTAGGATCACGTCGCCACTATCGGGATCGAGGGTCTTTTTATATTTCTTCAAAGTGATGTCATCAAACCGGGATCCGTTGACCAGAAATGACCCTTTCAAGGAGGCCGTATCGATTTGAATGCGTTGGCCTGAATTGACCACGGCATCCCGGGATTGCAGGACGATAGGGGTCTGTTCAACCGGTGCGCTGGTGGCGGCGAGTTCCTGTTCAATCCGCGCTTGTTCGCGGGCCTGTTCTGCCATGGGTTTACCGAAGAAGAACCAATATCCACCCATGACGATGGTGGACAGAATAATAGCCATTACGAGGTTTTTTTGATCATCCATGGGAAATCTTTATTTTTCTATCAATTTTGATTTTAGGTCGGGTTACCGCGCAAGGGTTAACAAGGCCTTTTTCACATCGTCAACTAAGTCTGAATAGGTCCGAGAACAAGTGTTTTGTCGGGCGATAAATACATAATCTGTGCCAGGAACACCATATTCGGGCAGGAGTTTCCGGGCTGTTTCGCGCAATCGGCGTTTGGCGCGGTTTCGAATGACGGCATTGCCGATCTTTTTAGTTGCCGTAAATCCGACGCGGAGCCCTTCCTGATTCGGGTTTTTCCGGGCCTGAACGACGACCGCGCCTTGCGCGCGGTAACGCCCATCGCGGACAAATAAAAACTCGGCCCGCTTTTTAAGTCGACCGAGTTCTTGGGATTGTAATTGTCCGGCGTCCATAGGGACGAATTTAGTTACGCAGACAGGACCTTGCGGCCTTTGGCGCGACGACGAGCCAGGACCTGACGGCCAGATTTCGTTGCCATGCGTGACCGAAATCCGTGACGGCGTTTACGAACAAGTTCAGATGGCTGAAAAGTACGTTTCATTTTAAACTCCAAGGCGGAAATAATCCGCAAATATCTCAAGCGGCGCTCCTTAATCCGGGGAATTGCCCGAGTCAAGGCTTGTATAGAGTGATATCAACGGGATTCGCACGCTTTTGTGAAGACAGTTTGAGAAGCCTTTTCTAAGTGGACATGATAGCTCGCAGTGAAATTCAGGAGCCCCCAAAGATGCGTCTGCCCTCGATCTGTCTGTTAGTTAGTGCATTCTCTTTGTTGCACAGCGCCCCCTCAGCGGCGAGCGTCAGCGCATCAGTTGTTTCCCCGACCGTTGGTCAGGCTGTGCCAGGCTCGGTCAATATCTCTCGCCCTTTGACGGGCCAGGCCGTCCTACAGGCTCAAGCGGTCGGGGAAACAGCATCTGTTTCAACGGATAACAGCATCGTCATACCGGTTGAGATACAGGCTTGGGATGAGGTTTTACGCCGACATCTGGCTGTGCCTGATGAAACAGGTCTCGCGCGATTTGATTATGCGGCCCTTTCTGCGTCGACGACTGACAATAAGATTTTGTCGAATTATATTGCATATCTTGAAGCTCGAGATCCAGACGACATGTCTGAATCTGAGGCGATTGTTTTTTGGGCCAATCTTTATAATGCGGTGACAATCCGACTGATTGTTGATCATTATCCGGTCAAATCGATCAAAAAAATCAAATCCGGCATGTTTTCATCCGGCCCCTGGAGCCGCAAACTCATCACGGTGAATGGAGAACGCCTGAGCCTTGATAATGTTGAGCATGATATATTGCGAAAGCAATTTCCGTCGCCCCTGATCCACTATATGGTCAATTGTGCCTCGATTGGATGCCCCAATCTGAAAGCCGGGCTTTGGACGACTGAAACAATTGAGGCGGATCAAGAACGGGCAGCACGCGAATTTATCAATTCACCCCGAGGCGTTGTGATAACGGAAGACGGCCTGGTTGTTTCCTCAATTTATAAATGGTTTCGGAGTGATTTTGGCGGATCCTGGTCGGGTGTTTTGGCGCATTTGAATAACTATGCCGACCCTGAACTGGCCCAAGCCATCGAGCTCGGAATAAAAATTGACGATCATGATTATGACTGGTCTTTAAACGGGGTTCATGACAATGAGTAATGCGAATATCATGACTAAATCTCAGAACCGTTTTAATTTCAAACGTCTCATTCCTATCGGCGTTATCGCGATTGCGCTTAGCCTGTTTTTTGCCTTGGGCGGTCCCGACTATGTTAGCCTTGAGTCGCTGCGCTCTAATCGTGAAATGTTAAGCGCCTTTGTTGCGGATAATTTCATGCTCACATTGCTGGGTTTTGTGACCATTTACGCGATCCTGGTGGCAATTTCCTTTCCCGGCGCCGGACTAATGACTATTTTCGGTGGCTTTTTATTTGGAGCCATCGCGGGTGCCGGGGCCGCTGTTGCCGGAGCCACATTAGGGGCGATCGGGATATTTCTGGCCGCGCGATATGCAATTGGTGATGCCCTGACCAAAAAGGCCGGCCCTTACATGCAGAAATTTGAAGCCGGATTGAAAGAAAATGAACTGTCCTATTTATTCATTTTACGGCTTGTTCCGATTTTCCCGTTTTTCATCGTCAATATTGTCCCGGCTTTATTTGATGTGAAGCTTCGAAATTATGTGATTGCGACCATGTTTGGCATTATTCCAGGCAGTTTTGTCTATGCCAGTATTGGCGACGGCATTGGTGCCGTGTTTGAGGCGGGCCAGGATGTGCAATTGTCAGGCCTGATGACCCAGCCTCGGATTTTAATCCCAATTGCGGGCTTAATATGTCTGGCCTTGATTCCGGTGATGTATAAGAGAATTAAAAACAGCGAAGCATAGAGCGAGAGAATCATGTCCAAACAGCATTATGATGTTGACCTGTGTATTATTGGCGCGGGATCAGGCGGCCTGTCTATGGCGGCGGGCGCCGCCATGTTGGGCCGTTCCGTGGTCCTGTATGAAGCGGATGAAATGGGCGGTGATTGTTTAAATTATGGTTGTGTGCCGTCCAAAGCCTTGATTGCCGCGGGAAAGCACGCCTATGCACAGGGTGCCGGGGCCCGGTTCGGGACTAAGCCTGCCAAACCCAAAGTCGATTTTGAGACCGTTAAATCACACATACAGGGGGTGATCGAAACGATCGCGCCGGTCGACAGTCAGGAACGATTTGAAGGTCTTGGTGTGACGGTAATCCGCCAGCATGGCCGATTTAAAGATGCGCGCACGGTTGAATCAGAAACAACCGAGGTCAAAGCCCGTCGTTTTGTTATTGCGACCGGGTCGCGAGCCTCCGCCCCGCCGATTCCTGGCCTGGATAAAACCCCTTACCTGACCAATGAGACCGTGTTCTCAATGGATAAACAGCCGGAGCATCTTTTGATCGTTGGGGCTGGCCCGATCGGGCTTGAGCTGGGCCAGTCATTTCGTCGATTAGGGTCAAAGGTCGATATTATTGATATTGCGCCGCCGCTTGGACGCAATGAACCGGAACATGCAGATATTCTGGTTAAGCAATTAGAAGCTGAAGGAATTGTGTTCCACGCGCCTGTTAACACCAAAAAAATTCGCGAAACCAAAGACGGTGTGGCGATCGATCTTGAAGACGGGACTAAATTAACCGGCACTCATCTATTAGTGGCGGCTGGCCGACGCCCGGTCATGGACGGGCTTAATCTTGAGGCGGCTGGTATTGAATTTGATCGCCGTGGTATTAAGACAGATGATTGTCTGCGGACGACCAATAAAAAGGTTTTTGCTGTTGGGGATGTGTCCGGACGGGGTGGTCTGACCCACGCAGCTGGATTTCACGCCGGAATTTTGATCAAGTCGTTTTATTTTCTGCCGCCTGGCCTTAATCGGATTATGGGCAAGGCGACCACAAACCGTATGCCTGCTGCCATTTATACGTCTCCGGAGCTGGCGAATATTGGATTGAGCGAAGCCGAAGCCAAGGAACAGGGCGTGGATTATAAGGTCGTACGCTGGCAATTTGAGGAAAATGACCGGGCCATTGCTGAACGGGATGACCTCGGCGAGGTTAAAATCATCGCCACGCCTAAGGGCCACATATTAGGCGCCTCAATTGTGGGCGAGGGGGCGGGAGACCTGCTTCAAATTATTTCGCTGGCGATGACTAAGAAGATAAAATTGTCGGGTATTTCGTTTATGATTTCGCCCTATCCGACCCGCGCAGAGGCGGTGAAGCGGGCGGCGAGCTCATTTTATTCGGACGCATTTGCGAGCCCGAAAACCCGGGCACTCTCTGGATTTTTATCTCGCTTTCACTAGCTGCGCCCGTTAAATCAATTTTATGTTGGATGGTTTCATATCCCGGCGCCTGTCGGGAAAGTTGCTGCTTATGACGATTGCCTTTGTCATGCTGGCGGAAATGGTGATCTTTATCCCATCGGCCGCATTATACCGACAAAGCTGGTTAGAGGACCGCGCCGAACGGGCCGGGCATATTACGTTGGCATTAACCGGCGTTCCTGATTTTGAAGGCAGTGAAATGCTGTCAAAACAATTCATGGCCGACACGGACGTGGAAATGCTTTTGACCAAACGCGAGGGTATGACCGAGCTCATATTGGGATTTCCACCCGACACAACCGATTTTGAATTGGTAGATTTGCGTAATGGCACACGCTTACCGAAATTTCGAGATATGTTCCGCTCTTATTTCGGCCCGGAAACCGGCTACTTACGGGTTCAGGCCGAGCCGGTCGTGGAAGGTCAGGAATTGTTGGAATATATTGTGCCCAAGGCATCGCTGAGACAGGCGCTTCGGGACTATGCAGAACGTATTTTCTGGCTATCGGCAGTCATTGCCCTGATTACAGGCACGGGCCTGTATCTGGTTCTTTCGGCGATGATTGTGCGGCCCATAAAAAACCTGGCTCAGGGACTGTCCGATTTCAGGGAAAATCCCGAATTGCGGCGTTCCAATCTGCCGCCGTCAAAACGTCAGGACGAAATAGGACAGTTACAGCGCGAGTTTTTCGACATGAAACAAAGTGTTCGTGCCTCATTTAAGCAACAGGAGCGATTGGCAACCCTTGGGCTGGCTGTCGCCAAGATCAATCATGATCTTCGAAATGTACTGACTTCGGCGCAATTGGTTTCGGATCGGCTCGCCATGGATAAAGAAGAACGGGTCGCTAAAATGGGTCAACGCTTGGTTCGGGCGGTGGATCGTGGCGTAAAGCTATGTGCTGACGTGTTGAACTTCTCGCAATCCAAAGAAGATCCACCGGATTTTGAAACAATTCGGATCAGTCTTTTGCTCGGCGAGGTGGCCGGAGATGTTTTAGGCGCGTTTGGCAGTGGTGTCCGCAGTATCAAATTTCAAAACGATGTTCCCAGCGACCTGGCGGTGATGGGCGATCCAGATCACTCATACCGGATTTTCAATAATCTGTTTCGTAATGCCGCCCAGGCCCTGGCCAGCCTGCCGGATGACGCGGCCAAACGATTGATTTCTGTTAAAGCTGAAGACGTAGACGGGAAAATCCGCATAAGCGTGTCCGATTCCGGCCCCGGCCTACCCGATAAGGTCCGAGAAAACCTGTTTCGAGCCTTTGTCAGTGCGTCGGGGAATGGAAGCTCCGGTTTAGGTTTGACAATTTCGCGTGAACTGGCTCAGGCGCAGGGCGGAAATCTGATTTTGGCAAGGTCTGATGATGAAGGCACTCAGTTTGATGTGGAATTTTTGAAAAATCCGCCAAATGCCTAAACCTATCCAGTTTTGGCACAGGGATTAGTCTTAATAACGGGTAAATTTGTCCGGCTTTGACACGTGTGCCTTATTGAGAATTTTGTGAAAATTCGGGCGGAAAACAACTTTTTTGCAGTTTTTTCGATTTTTTTCGCGGCCAATTCTTAACAAATCAGGGGTTGTCTATTTACGGCTTTTAAGTATTGAGGTTAAGTATAAGTTGATTTTAATTGCGTATAAACCAAATATTATCCAAGATTTACTTAAATTAACAAGAATAAAACTAATTTAACCATAATCTAAATTAACTTTATATTTATTTCGCCAAACAAGAATTCGCTCATGGGGAGAGACAGGCATAGATCCTGCACCTCATAAGTTATCGGGCCAATGTCCGAAGGTAAAAGTGAATAGGGGGTTATCATGGCTTTCACAGAAGGTGATGTAATCGAGGCCAAAGCGGCCATTATAGAAACGGCGAACAGCGAAGATCTTTTTCGCCTTGGGTTGATTTATTCAACAGATGTTGAAGATCGTGGCCCGGATTTCATTGAAGCGCATAAATGGTTTAACCTTGCGGCGATGATGGGATCTGTTCCTGCCAAGGCTTATCGCGAAGAAATCGTCCTGGAAATGAGCACCGAAGATGTCACGTTGGCTCAAAAGGCCGCGAGAGGATGGCTCAAGGAAAACCGGGACCTGATCAACGCGCAGAAAAACGCCGCTTAATCAACGGAATTATGGCCCGATAACGGTTGTTCCGCCGTTATTACTGCCGAACTGGTAGCTTAGATTGAAGTCTACCGGTAATGCCGCTCGGAAGAGCTGCACCCATTGACCGATTTCGGCAATGGTGGTTTTTGGAACGAAGACGATGTCGCCGCGTCTAAGCTGGATGACGTCATTATAATGCCCGATATGGCGCATTCCATCTTTTATATTCACGGTTCGCATCATCATCCCGCCATTCGGCGCGCGTCTGAGCACGGCGATTTGCGACGACTTGGCCGAAGGCGCCATGCCACCGGCCATTAATACAGCCTCCATCGCACCGATAGGCCCAGGAATCGTATAGGTTCCCTGTTGTCCAACTTCGCCGCCCACAAAAATCTGCTGAGGTCCGTAGGCCCGCGGTGTGACTGCAATACGGGGATCTCGTAATTGTTTGCCAAGCTGAGCCTCTAAGGCCTGTTGAACCTGGCCAAAAGAGCGACCTGAAGCCATAATTGGATCGGCCATCGGCATGACAATGCGGCCGTCAGGTCCGACCGTCAGGGTCCGCGATAATTCCGGCGCGCTTGAGACAACAATATCAATCTGGTCGCCAGGATATAATGTATATTGAGGTTCGGTTTCGACCCATTGCTGAAAAACCGGCATTGGCGGGCGATATCCATGGCCCATATGGGGGTGCCGATGAGTCATGGCGCGTAATCCACCATGGGTTTTGCGTGGCTTCTTAACGTATTGGGCGTGCTTTTGCGGTGCAAAGTGATTCGTTTTTCTTAACTGATTCGCTCTGTAATTTGGCGAACAGGCGCCCAAAACGAGGGCGGAGCCTGCCAAAAAACACGCTAAAACCTGATATTTACGCTGAAAAGCCATGAAATGAACCTTGCCGTGCGAAAAATTTCGCTTTTTTCAAGTGTTAACAAGAATGGATAACGAAAAATTAAAATTTAGCGCGTCCAACTCGTATTAACCAATTTTGTTAAGGTTTTTCTATGGCCCGATCTGGTCAATATACGGGACGATCCCAAATGTCTGATATGACGATCGGGGAATATGCCAATGGCATGCCCAGCATCCGCATCGGCGAGATGTTTCGATCCATATTCCGGCAGTTTTTTTGGCTCATTCCGCTCGTGGTGCTAGGCAGTGTCGTCATTTTCTTCCTGACGTCCAGTCTTAAGCGATCCTATCAGGGTGAAGGGCGACTTTTAGTGCAGTTGGGCAGTGAATATGTTTATGACGCCGTGGGCACTGAGCAAAACAATCAGGGCCTATTACTAACGCCCGATATTATCTCGCTCAACGAGGCGGCGATTATGAAAAATGCAGCCGTAATTGAACAGGTAGTTGGCGAAGTGATTAATGAGTTTGGTCAGGAACGCTTCGCTGAAGCCGCGTTTAAGGAAATTAACGCTGCACAGAACAAATCCGAGCGCGATATCGCGACTGTGAATTTGCATAAATTCGTCGAGAACAATTATGTGGTTATGCCGCGCCCTAAATCTTCAGTCGTGGATGTGGTGTTTAAGCATGAGGATCCTGAGGTCGCGGTTTTCACGACCAACGCCTTTATTGATGCCTATCTGTCCTATCGACGAACCATTTTTGTTGAAGGCTCAGGCGACGTGATCGCTGAGCGGCGCATAACAACCGAGGAGCAGTTGGCCAAAACTGAAGGTGCCATAAGCTCTTTCTTGCGGCGAAATGGGATCTCAGATTTTGCGTCCGAGCGTACCGGTGTAACACGCCGCACGGAAAACCTTCGAGCTGAATTGAATACATTGCGGGCTAATATGACTGAAACCGAAGCGGCGCTTGCAACGGTTGAGGCTCAACTTCGTAATACGCCAGCTGAGATAAATTTATATGTGGATGATCGTGCTGCCCAGCGGGTCGCCCAAGCAGAGCTGGAGCTTAAACAGCTTCTGGCCAAATACCTCCCCACCAGTGATCCGGTCCGCGCGAAACAGGCCGAGATCAATGAGCTTAAATCCTTGCAGGCCTCTAATGGCGGCAATGCGGTTGGCGGGCGCCGGGTCGGGCCCAACACGGTTCATCAGGCTCTAACGACCCGCCGGAATACATTGCAGGCCACCGCCGACTCTTTTCGGGAAAAAGAATATGCTTTGCAGCAACAGCTCAATGCGGCTGATGCTAAGGTCAAAAAACTTCAAAAGCTCAGCCCCCAATATAACAATCTGTTGCGAGAGCGGGATACGCTGGATGACCGCTTGAAAGATTATACGAACCAAGAGCAACAGGCGCTGGTTAATCAACAACAGGCCGAAACGAACAGCGAAAATGTTCGCGTTATTTCCTATGCAACCCTGCCCCGCAAAGGACGTAATATTCGTATGATTGCCTGGGCACTAGGGACTGTGGCCTGGGGCTTCACACTGTTCATTATTGCGCTATTGCGGGTTTTCCTGGATCCGAAATTATATCGTGCGCCATCGGTTCGCACGCAAACGATCTCTGAACGCTATAGTGTACCGGAACCGGAGCAAACTCATTATCGTCCGGCCGCCCAGCCCTATATACCTGAACCTGTGCCTGCCGCGGCGCATTACCAAAATCCCGGCCATTACAATGCGCCGCCCAATGTCGCGCCGCAGCAAATGGCCGCCGCGGCTTATACGGGTGCGGCCGCCCACGATATCTATTCGCAACAACCGGCAGCGGCGCCCATAGCAGGACATGAGTCTCAATCGACTCAGATTATCGGAACGGTTCCTTCTGCAGAGCATGAGTGATAACCGTTGATGGATGTGGGACGGACATAAATGAATATTACATCGCATCCACTTTACGGGGCGTTATTCTCGTTGGCCGGTCAACCACGTGACGACGGTCGCGCAAAAATAATTGCACTAACGTCGCCCTATTCGGGCGTCGGCACCAGCTATGTGTCCCGTCAGCTGGCGTTATTAGCCGCCCAATATTATCAGCCTCAGGGATTACGTGTTGCCTTGATCGATTATGATTTGGACCAACAAACTCAAGCGGCCTTTTTTGAGGCCGAAGCCAGGCAAAAAAAATATGGGGCCTTAAACGGGCCTTATGATTTGACCTTTGGTCAAACGCCGTTCTGGCAGGTCAGCCCTTCCGTTCTGGATGAGGCTGGGAACCGTATTCAATCCAGCGCCTATGCCGCCACCTATCTTGTCGGCAGTTCCGGCCTGGCCATCAGTAAGTTTGACTGGGGACAGATTAAAACCGGTCAACAGGTTCATGTTCGACATGCGCCAGAGCATTGGGAGGTTTTACGCCATCAATTTGCCCTCATTATTGTTGACACACCGGCATTTGATCGGGCTGATACGGGTTTACACATTTTCCCAATCGTGGACGCCTGCGCATTGATCAGTGACAGTTATCGATCCCGTGAAGAGACGTTGAAAGACTTTGGCGATAAAATTATATCTATTGGGGGTCATTGCGCCGGCACGATTATCAATGCCGGTCCACCCGTGATTCCGGCGAAGGCTGAGACTCTATCGTCGGTGTCTTAGTCTTAAGCGTCGCCGCGCCATATAATTTTGGACTAAATCCATCCCACCAGAAAACTTTCCCCAATCCACGCGCGGTCTTTGCCAGATATTTCACATAGGATGGACGTCCGGCCATCTTCAACAATCCAAATATTGGTGCAAATAACAAAAGCTGGATGCTGCCCGTAACAGTGTATCGCAATATGTGTGGCAGACCTTTTAAGCCATGCTCAGCGGCAATATGTACTGGACCTTGACCAAAGGCAAAATTTCGCTTCCAAATATAGCTATCGGTTGCGCGTTTGGCGGGGACGTGTTCCCAGGCCTTGGCTTTTGGCGACCACGCTACTTTGGCTCCGTTTTGAATAAGATAATCGAATAATAGGTCATCTTCGCCGCCGACTTCGTTAAGTGAGGTATCAAATGGTGGGGTTGGAAATGAACAAATGGATGTATCTAATAAACATCCACCGGTTCCCAAAGTCTCTTGGATCAGGCCCTCATGATCCGTTTTTGCCAATCTGGAAAAATACGGCTCCAGATAAGGATTTTTTGGGTCATCGGGATTGGGCATTTGGGCGACAGCAGGTCCAAATACGATAGCCGCCTTATACTCAATCGATGTTTTGACAAGTGAGTCTATCCACCCAGGCAGAGCCTCCATATCATCATCCAGAAAAATGATAAAACGGCCACGGACATGCTCTAATGCCCCGTTACGGGCGTTTGACACGCCTGGATCCGGGACATGGACATAAATTATTTCGATGGGGGATGATTTAGCAATTTTCTCGACCGCGTCTTTAGCACCGCCTTCCGGGTCATTGTCGGCGACGATAATTTCCGTCGGCCGGCCGCTTACGGTCTGTGAAGCGAGGCTTTGCAGCGCAATTTGAATGCCCTCCGGACGTCGAAATGTCGGAACGACGACCGAAATGCCTTCTTGCCAGTTGTCAGGGTTGGAATGAGATATTTTTTTAGCCGCGGTCATAGCTCGTGATCCTTCAGATACTCGATCGCGTTTGAGATCGGCAATACCATGGCCCCGCTTTTTTTAACCGCTGAAATAAGTGTTTTCATTTCTTCCGGTGTACAACCCCAATCGCTCGGCGTTTGACGCACATCATGGGTAAATAAGGTCAGCCAAGAGGACCGGTTTTTTTTAAGATTATTAATAGCCTCAATAACATCGTCCATGCCTTTGGAGGAGAATACCGGATATGATCGAATTTGGTTGCGATCGACAACGCCCTTGTGAATGCCGGATCGAATGCCTCTTAATCCAATGAAATTCTTACTGAGCGCGGTTTTAAGGGCAGGCGAGACTTCACCAAATGGATAAGCAAAGCTTTTCCCCGGCCGAATACCATTGGTTTTTAGAAACTTCTGATTCCGTTCCACATCACTCAAAAATCTATTGAGCTCAGTCGACGAAGCGTCTCTGTGAGAAAATGTGTGGCCGCCAATTTCATGTCCCTTGCGGTCGAGCCGGCGGACATCATGTATCGACATCATCTTGCCATGATGGTTCTCAACATCCAGCAAGCCGCCGGCAATATAAATTGTTGCGTGCCAGCCTTCATTCTCAAGTAAAGAGATGCCATTTGTGATAGCTGACTTCGGACAATCGTCAAAGGTGAAGCTGACAACGGGTCGGTCGATCTTGAATTTCAAATCGCGACGGGCTCGATAAACCGTCAGGCGACGAGATATTTTAGCTCCGATTGAGCGCGAGGGTTCATAAATAGCGGTCATGAAAAGGCCTCCGCATACCAGCTGGCGCGCCAGAGCTTAAGCGCAAACAAACGTAATCGGACCGGCAAGTGGTTTAGTTTTACGCAGGCTTTTAATATAGGTCGCATGAGCTTCTGACCCGGCACGCGCTGTAATCGGCGAGTGACCCCATAAAGCATTAAGGTCTTTGCGAGGTCAGGATGTTTTGCGGTAAACCGTCGATAATTGGCTCCACTGGTCTTGAAACGGCGTAACAAGGTGTCCGTGGTTTCAAGTCCCAGATGTAAAGCCGGATTGTCGATATGTATCAGCTTGTATTTGTGAGCGATACGAGCCGCCCACTCACTGTCTTCCCAGCCCCAGCCATTAAATTCAGGATCAAATGGTTCCGCGTCAATAACCGTTTTTTTGACGCACAAATTAGATGAACAAACATATTGTGGGCCTTTTGCGATACGGTCTTCCAGAGACAGGCAATCGGACACCATTGAAAAAGCCCGGTGTAGTTCCCGCTCCGGATCATCCGTGGACTGCGGGACGGTAAAACCGCCAAAAATCACGTCGGGGTTTTTGGTTTTAATGCCGTCCAAATAGGCTTGAATAAAGTCCGGATTTTCAGGTCTCATATCTGCGTCGAGAAACAGGACCCAGTCCGCTTTGGCTTTAGACTTTAGGTAATTTCGCGCAAAGGAACGACCGCGATTTTCCGCTGCGATAAACAAATGCACCGGTGCGACGGCCTCTTTGACAGCGGCGCAGACCTTTTGGTTCAATTCCGGCTCATCAGACCCGTCATCATAAATCAAAATTTCAATGTCTTTCTTGTCCTGACACTGCTCTAGCAGCGCCGTCAGGGCTGGAATGGGATTATCCTTATAATATGGGATCAACACCGACAGGATCGGGCTTTGCCGAAATTGTTTCAGACTTTGTGTGTGGGTTATGTTCGGTAGGTTGCTCATTCCGCCACCTCCGCAACCGGCAGGCGCGATGGAAAGAACTTGTAGAAAAGCCCTTTAATAATTTCCCGACAATTGGCTGTGTTCGTGGCAAAACACAAAAAGCCATAAACAGGGACACCGATAAGAGCTTTGATAACAATCTCAATAAAGTCCGGAATGGTCGCGGGTATTGGCACGGCCAGAACCACACCTGCCATCACCAGACAGGCAAAGCAGATTTGGATAAAGGCTTTGACGGGCAATGGGAGGGGATAATAGCGCCGTCCCACCATGACTGAAATTACAAAGCCTAAACCATATGCGGCAAGGGTTGCATAGACCGCGCCCATGAGCTGGTATTTTGGAATCCAAAGAAAGTTTAGAACAATATTTAAGATGACCGGCGGCACCATCGCCCAAACAAACATTTGTGTTCTTCCCGACAGCATAAATGCCCGCTGGGCATAATAGGATATCATCCCGTTCAAAACGCCGGCAAAAGCAATTAATGGCATTATTTTGACGGCGCCTGCGCGAACGGACTCGCCCAGAATGAACCCGGCCGGTTCGGCAACCAGGGCAATGCCCGTCGCCGCGGGCATAGCAATCCATAAAAGCGCCGCGCCGTAATCGCGCATAATCTCCCGAGAGCGCTCCAGCCCTTCTTTCTCGAGGGCCGTGACGGCAATTGGCGTGACCGCCATGCCGATCCAGATAAATAATATATCCAGACTACGATTGGCAAAGTTATAGCTGGCGGAATATTCGCCAGCGGCGCTTTCTCCTAGCAGTCCGGTAATAATATACATATCCCCGGATGAGAGGGCGTAGGTCAGAATAAGGGACACGCTGATCGGCATGCCATATTTAAAATAGGTATTGATTTTGTCGCGCTCGACCTGACCGCCCTTCATTTTTTTGAGCATAAAGGGCAGGTCTGAAAGTAAGATCAGAACGGTGGCTAATAGGATGCCGATAAAGGGCCCGAGCTCTCGCAACGGGGTTACCATTATCAGTAAAATCCCGACCAGAAACCCGAACATCTGGTGGAAGGAGTAGCTGGCACTATATCGGCGGATACGATGGGCGGCTTTGTGCGCCTCCATGCCCAGATTAAAAAACAACTGCAAACATGTAGAGGTAAGGGCAAAGGCGAGTACCGTCTTCATATGTGTGCCAAGGGGAATGACGTATAAAACCCCCATTGAGAACAACCATCCCATGAGCGAGACGCCCACAGCCGTCACATAAAGGGTTTTAACATGTGAATTGACGTCATCTTCCCGTTCAGCGCGGGCCTGAAAGCGTGCCATGGCGGCTTCAAGCCAGGTGAATAAAGCCATATGCGTGGCCATCATCGTGATCAGGGCCAGTGCATACCGCCCATATTCATCACTGCCGAGCAGACGTGTCAAAATAGCCAGACCGCCAAAACTGACGATTATGGTCGCCAGATTGACCGGAATATAGGCAAGCATTGAGCGGCCCATCATGACCGCTCTCCGCATTCAAGACTTATGTGCTGCGCAGGCTTCATCGGATATTTTCACTGTCTCCGAGCAGGCATGGAATGGTTTTGATCATGATCATCAGATCAAACCAGATCGATGAGCGTTCGATATATTCCACATCGAGTTGCACACGCCGGGCGACACTGGCCGCATCGTGCAGAGGACCGCGCGACCCATTGATCTGCGCCCAGCCGGTCATGCCGGGTTTTACTTTGTGGCGGTGAGCATATTCGTCTACCAGCTTATAGCTCTCAACATTCCCTGTGCGCATTCCGATGGCATGGGGTCTGGGGCCAACCAGTGACATGTCACCTTTAATGACATTGAGAAGTTGCGGGAGCTCATCAAGGCTGGTTTTGCGAATGATCCGTCCAATCCGGGTTACCCGGTTATCACCGGCGGTAACCTGTTTGGCCGCTTGCTTGTCTTCGGCTTCAACCCGCAGAGATCTGAACTTATAAACTTCAAAAACCCGGTTATTAAAGCCGTGACGTTTTTGTTTGAACAATATCGGGCCGGGACTATCGAGTTTGATCAGCCACGCTATCAGCGCCAGAACCGGTGCACCTAATATCAGGGCTATCACACTAATGGACACATCCATGGCTCGTTTCATGGCAGTATGACGTCCGCTTTTGGGTTTGCCAGTGAGGTCCTGCAGACCGATATTGGCAATTTGGGAAACCCGCTGCTGCACATGATCGAGCGTTTCAAACTCGTCGACAACAAAAGCGATGCGATTAGGCAGTTTGCGAACCTGTTCAGCGAACTCCTGTTTGCGTGCATGGGCCAGGCTTGGCAGGGTCACAATAATCCGGTCGATATATGGAAGTTCTTCCCAACCCGTGAGGTCCTGAATGCGGCCAACCACGGGCACGCCGTGAATGTCTTTGGGCGCGCGTGACAGGCGATCATCAAAAATGGCCAGAATATTGAGCTCTCTTGAGCGGGCATTTTCTTCAATAATCCGGCGAGCGGAATCTGTAGCTCCGAGCATAACAATATTCGGTGTTAAAGCGCGCCGATCATGCAATCTGCGGATCTGGATATAATAAAGCGAATGCAATAAGAACAATGTCAGGGTTGCGACCAGGCCGGCAATGGCCAATCCGTCGGGTAAGAAGGTGTCGGGCTTGAGCATTAATGCCGTTGAAAGCCATAGACCTACGGCCGCAAAGGCAGCAAACATAACCTTTTTCATATGGGCGACGTAATTTTCTGTCGGATGAAATCGGTGCGCGCCGCTGATCATCAGCGTGCCGACAAACATAATCGTGCCAAGCGCCCCCGCAACAACCGGGGCGAGGACTGTATGATTGCCAATTCCGATATAGGCGTTCCAGATACTGACCGTAATGATCGCCGTGATCCAGAGAATATCGGATAGTCGAAGAGCGAACCGTAAAGCGGCTCCGTTCATGCGCCGTTTGGAGACCCGAATGTCACTCAATGGTTTGCGTTGGACCTCTGGGGTCGGTGCCGGCACCTGCAAAGTTTCCTGGGCCGGCATTGCCGTCACGGTTTCTACTTGGGTAGACGCATGGACCCGTTCGGAAAACCGTTCGAGTCGTTCCACCTGCCGATCTACCGTAAACACATCTTCGCTATCTGTTTTAGACGGCTTTACCGCGTGCTTGGAGCTTTGTTTTTTAACGCTAGCCATTCACCTTACCCACAATTCAAATTCGGTTTTACTCAAATTGAGCAAACATCTCGTAAACGTCGTTGAATTTTTTAGATGCGCAATCTGTTCCAGATCGGGGCAATGTGTTTGATTCTGAGCCTTTTGGAGAAATATGTGGTTAACAAATAATTATTGAGGTCAGTTTTTCAGCCATGGCTGGAAATAAAAGGGTTTAAGTTGATACGAATCCGAAGTTGCTGGTGATGGATTTTGTTCTGGAATGTAACAGTTTCGACCGAAGTCAGAGGCGATTGGTTCAACGTCCCAAAACAATACAAAGGATTAATGCACGATGAGTCCATTTCGGGCTTGCGGTGATGCCCCCTTTTCGCTAAGTCCGCCGACGGAGACGTGGCCGAGTGGTCGAAGGCGCTCC
>JAHDDX010000022.1 GCA_020629135.1 Hellea sp. | reverse complement strand
CATAACTCATCGAAGTCTCGAAATGCTCTGGCGTGACATAGCCGCCAAGCGGACCACCGGTTTGAACCGCTTTGACTGGACGACCGGACCGCGTGCCGCCACCAAAATCATTGACCAGTTCACCGAGTGTGACACCAAAAGCCTTCTCGACCAGGCCGCCGCGCGCAATATCACCGGCGAGCTGATATGGCTGCGTCCCTTTTGAGCGCCCTTCCCCGTAATTGGCATAGGCCTCAGCGCCTTCGGATAAAATATAAGGCACGGTCGCCAGAGACAGCACATTATTAACAATCGTCGGCTTCCCAAACAGACCGGCAATGGCCGGGATTGGCGGTTTGACTTTGACTTGTCCGCGCTTGCCCTCGAGACTTTCGAGCATGGAGCTTTCTTCGCCGCATATATAAGCACCAGCCCCTACGCGTACATAAAGATTAAATGTCGTGCCTGAGCCTTGAATATTCTCGCCCAGCCAGCCCGCATCCTCCATGGACTTAATGGCCTTGCGCATGGTTCGGATCGCATGGGGATATTCAGACCGAATATAGACATAACCTGTGTCAGCTCCGATTGCCCGTCCGCCGATTATCATACCTTCGATCAGGCAATACGGATCGCCTTCCATCAGCATTCGGTCAGCAAAAGTTCCGCTATCCCCTTCATCAGCATTGGCGCAGATATATTTCTGATCAACATCCTGCGCGAGGGCGGTTTGCCATTTTATCCCGGTGGGGAAACCCGCTCCGCCGCGCCCGCGAAGGCCCGAAGTCTTCACGGCATCGACGATGTCCTGTGGTGGCATTTTAAGCGCCTTGCGCAGACCAGCCAATCCGCCATGATCTTCATAAGCTTTCAGGTCGAGTGGATCGATAATACCGACACGGGCAAAAGTCAGACGTTCTTGCCTGGCCAGATAATCCATCTCTTCGGTCAGACCATGACAAAGCTCGTGATCTTTGCCCTCCAGCAGACCAGACCCGATCAGGTCTTTAACATCAGAGGCCGACACCGGGCCATAGGCGACCCTACCCCTTGCGGTTTCGACTTCGACCAGAGGCTCAAGCCACAACATACCGCGCGACCCATTTCGCACAATATTGGCGTCCGGTGCAGCCTTGGAAATAGCCGCCGCAACCTCATCGGCGCCCATTGATAAGGCTGCTGCATCACAAGGCACATAAATCGTTACACTCATGCGTCGCCTCCATGGCTGGATGCAATCTCGCTTAGGCGGTCAATATCGACGCGGCCATAAAGCTGGTCCTCGACCATAACGGCTGGCCCCAATGCGCAATTCCCCAGGCAATAGGTCGCCTCAAGTGCTATGTCCTGGCCGCCCTGATCCATTTTAACCCCAAAGGTCTGTTCTGCCTTTACAATCAGCTCATTCGCCCCTACGGCCTGACAAGCCTCGGCTCGACAGATCTTAAGAGTAAGCTTGGCCCCAGGTTCACGTTTGTAATCGTGATAGAAACTCACAACACCATGGATCTCCGCGCGGGAAATATTCAATGCACTGGCAATTGTTCGAAGGGCGCCATCGCTGAGATGTCCCTGCTCAGCCTGTACCGCATGTAAAATCTCTAAAAGTTCATCGGGTTGGTCCCCGTGATCCCGGCAAATCTCTCGTGCCTCTGTGTCTTCAATTGTGTTGAGCAATGTCGCCATTTGCTCCCCCTTTGAAAGATCAAAATTCTATCGCTTATTGCGATCTTGTTTTTATGAATTCAAGGCATAACACATTATATAAGTGTACGCTATACTGACCATGCGGATATCGGATAAAGGAACAAAATATTGGATTTTTTCGGGCTTTATTATCAATAAAAATTAGCAACCCTTATTAAGGATCGACATGAAAGACTCACGCCTTTTATACGGCAAATCCGTTCGCCAAAATATTTTAAAAGACGTCAAAAAACGCTTAGACACAGCTCGACTGACACATGAGATTGGTCGTTTGGTTTCCATTTCTATCGGCCAGCAAAATGACATTGATATTTACATTCGAAATCAAGCCCGTGCCTCAAAAAAACTAGGCATTCCGTTTGACGCCCAATTCTGGCCTGAAGACATAGATCAGGGAGACGCAAAATCCCGTATTGTCGCCATGAATGATGACAAGAATGTTCTTGGCATTATTTTACAGCGTCCGACTCCAAAACATATAAATGTCCGATCCTTACAATCTGCAATCCATCCATTCAAAGACGTTGAAGGCATGAATCCCGCCTCAATTGGCAATATTGTATATGACGATTTGGCCCTTGTACCCTGTACTGCGGCGGCCTCCGTAGAAATGATCAAAGCTACAGGCCTGGATCTGCAAGGCCTTGAAGTCGTTATGGTTGGACACTCTGCTATTGTTGGCAAGCCAGCGGCCTTCCTTTTAATGGCCGAAGGCGCAACAGTTACAATATGCCATCATATGACCCGCTCTGTTGCAGCCCATTCCAGGCGTGCCGACGCTCTAATTGTTGCCGTCGGCAAGCCCCATTTGATCGGCGCTGATATGGTCAAACCCGGCGCAGCCGTCATCGATATAGGCATTAATCAGATCGTTGATAATAATGGCGAAGGCCGGATTGTCGGCGATGTCGATACGGATGCGGTCAAAGAAATTGCCAGCTGGGTAACCCCGGTTCCAGGCGGTGTTGGACCGGTTACGGTGGCTATTCTCATGAGAAATGCGGTCACGGCATTTGAGAAGCAAAAAATTGCAGGTTGGCTCGACTAATCGGACAGCTGATTAGCAACCCATTTATGGAAAATGTGGGTCGGGACATCCATCACGGGTGAGAACTTCCCACCGTCAAATTTCGGCCCATGCCGTCCCTTTTGCATGCCCTCAACAGAAGACACGTCTTCAAGAAACACATCCCGCCAAAACCGGGCATTTCGCTCGGTTATCTCGGAAAGCCCGCCTTTATCTACGTCGGGCCTGGCATAGGTCAACGCCACCCGCTCAACCGTTTCCTCTGGACCTCGCGGCATTAAAATCATGGCAAAGGCATGATCGCGGTGGACCCCAAGCAGGACATTTGGGAAGAACGAAATATATTCTGACGCCATGTCCCATTTGTCCGACAGGCCGTCAAAATCCGGGAAGACTTCGCCCTGCTCTCCCACCATTTGAGTATAGTCAGAACTACCTTGCCCGGAATAGTTTTCACCATCTTCAATATTGTAGTGATCTTCAAGCGGCGATGTAATGCTAAGTTCGGGATGCACCCAAGGCAGATGGTAAGATTCACAATAATTTTCGACGGCCAGCTTCCAATTCGTTTTGACGGTCATTTCAAATTTGCTGACCTCTCCGCCGAGAAAATAAGGTTGATCAAATTCGCGCCAGCGCTCCAGAACTTCGTCTTTCGCCGTTTCAAATGGCGGTGCGTTCTCGGCCACATTGACAAAAACTACGCCCTGCCAGACATGGCATGGAAACTCAAACAGGCTTAGCTCTTCAGGATTGATGCAGGCATGCTCGTCCTTGCCGATTCCACCGACCATCGGTGCGCGCACCAATTCGCCCTCATGAGAATAAGACCATGAATGATATGGACACCTGATCGGACCTTTTAGTTTTTGCGGCTCTGACACCAGGATCATGCCCCGGTGTCGACAGGTATTTTGAAAGACTTTGACCGCGTTTGATTTCGTACGCACCAGCAATAAAGGCATGCCGAGAAAATCAACCGGAAAGGCGGAGCCAGGCTCAGACACATCACTTTCAAACCCGATAGCCGCCCAGTTTTTATAGAAAATTTCTTGGCGTTCTACGTCGTAATGAGCATCGGAAATATAGCATTCATTCGGGAGGCCTTTAGCCTCTGCCGTTGGCTTCATTACATCATCGAAGTTCATTGCAGATTCCTCGGGATATTCACCTTCTTATGATTGTGAAACCCGATTGGACGCAAGTCGAAATTCCGATCATCAGATCAATTTAAAATGTACCATTAATAAGGCTGAACGCTAATTGTTTGAGTTATCTACTTCCGATCCTTCGTCCCAATTGAACTTATCCTTCAACCAAGGCACACGATCATACAGCACTGGCACACATGTTTCTCTCAGAATTTCTCTGGATTTTCGTGCCAGCTCTTGCGGGACTTCACCCAAAGAATCCTCTCGCGCGAGCAGGTCGAAATGACGGCTAAAGGCCCCGCGGGTGATCGGATGGATCTGAATATCATCTAACATGTCAGGCTTTTCCAAAAGGCAGAGCGGCGTTGTCACCCCCCACCCCAGGCCCTGGGCAACGGCCATTGTATGGGAAGGTCCTCGATCAAACTCGACGACGTCCGGAAACTTGACCCTGAGACGATTGAGTTGACGTTCAATCCGCAGTCCCATGGCTGACCGGAGCGAAAACCGCATAAACGGCAGATCTTCTTTAATCCCGGTATGCAGCTCAACATCCCCGTCCCAATCCTTGGGAAAAATCAGAATATGCGGTTCTTGAAAAACCTTATAGCGCACAAGGCCTGCGACATCTTCCATCACATTGCTGGTTGTCATAATCACGTCAATATTGTGAGACAGAAATTCTTCGCGGTGAAAAGGAGATAATCCGCTCCAAAGCCGCCAATAGCTCGAAATCTCATTCATATGTTTATAGAGATGCGACCCTAAAACCGCAGCGACACTGTCGGTCATAGCAATTGTCAAAGACGCCAATCGCCGTCTTTCCAAGGTTTGCGTTTCACGAAAGGCTTCTTTGGTGTCACGTAAAATCTGCCGACCACGCTCCAGCAAAATGCGACCAGCCGTGGTCAGAACGATCGGTCTCACAGAACGATCAAACAAACGCGTTCCAATAGAATCTTCCAATCCCGCAATAATTTGAGAAACTGCAGATTGTGTCATGCGAAGGACTTTGGCGCTTTGGGTCATCCCACCCTGGTCGGCGGTCACAACAAAAACCTGGAGAGATCTGAGATCAAAATTGTTTGGTATTTTCATTTTTATTTCCCCGAAAATACAGCCTATTACCCCACCTTATCATAAGTTTAAGCTAATGAAAGCACCAAGTGCAGACCTATATAAAATAATATTTACTTCTTCATTATAATTTCGCCTATCTAAAAAGTTTGGCCGAAGAACTCGGCTGAGGGACTCGGCCTCACCTGGTTTAAGATTTCGATCTTCATTAGGTTATTCCCCATCCTCAATATTATCGCCGACTCTTATCAAGGGTATTAGGCGCCAGGTCTTGGCAAATGGATTACTCAGATATTATGGGTGAAATGTCAGTTCTATAAAAACTCATTTGCTGGGTATATTGGGCCAGTGCGGAGTGGTGCTCGACGACAAATAGTCAATGTCCCTGAGGCTCAACAAAGGGAAACTTACCGGAGGCATTATGTCTACTCCCCCATTTCTTTCGATCAGCCGGCGTACCCGTTCAACCCCGTTTAGCCGTCGCGTAACCGAGGCGGGCGCCAAAGCTTATACGGTATATAATCGAATGCTCTTACCGACCGTGTTTGAAAGCGTCGAAGCGGATTATCATCACCTCAAAAAACATGTGCAGGTCTGGGACGTCTCGTGTGAACGTCAGGTCGAGGTTCTTGGGCCGGATGCGCGCCAACTCGTGCAACTTGTCACGCCTCGCAGCCTGGCCAAGATGCAGGACGACCAATGCTATTACATCCCAATGGTCAATGACAAAGGCGGCATGATCAATGATCCAGTTGCCGTCAAAATATCGGATGATCGGTTTTGGATCTCACTGGCAGATTCTGACATGCTCTTCTGGCTCAAAGGTCTGGCCATAGGCAAAGGCCTGAATGTAGACGTTTTTGAACCGGACGTTTCGCCGCTCGGGATTCAGGGCCCCAAGTCAGATGATCTGATGGCAGATATTGTTGGCGACCGTATCCGCACACTTGGCTTTTTCCGTCATGCCCAGTTCAATATTGGCGGCAAAGATTATTTGGTGGCGCGCTCCGGCTGGTCAAAACAAGGCGGTTTTGAGATTTATCTGGACGGATCTGAGAACGGAGAAAAGGTCTGGGACATATTGTTTGACGCCGGTGAAAAATACGAGGTTCGACCCGGCTGTCCAAACGGTATAGAACGGATTGAAGGCGGGCTCCTGTCTCATGGCAATGATATGACCGAAGACAACTCACCTATAGAAATCGGCCTCGGCAAATATTGCCACCGGGAAGCCATGGAAATCTGTATTGGCGGGAAAGCTCTGATCGAAGAAAAAATTAGCGGGCCTAAACAGCTCATTCGGGGTTTGAAAATAGACGGAGATCGCGTCCCGCCTTGTCCGTCGCCTTGGCCACTGCTGGATGACAAAGGCCAGAAAATCGGACAAATCACGTCAGCCGCCTGGTCACCAGATTTCGAGACAAATGTCGCTATTGGCATGGTTGCACAGGATCATTGGGACCATGGCAATACAGTTTCCGTTCAAATTGACGATCAAATCCGCAAGGCGGAGGTCGGCCCCCTGCCATTTAACTAGGACTTGTTTCGCTCGATTTTCACTCCAACGCCATCGGCTTCGGTGATGGCAGAAAGTTTGGACACCCGAACCGAAACCTTAGACACACCGTCATAAGCGAGAACAATTGCGGCAATTTTCTCCGCCATGGTTTCGACCAGCTCAATATGACCTGCATCGACCAGATCGCGAATATCTTGTACGACCAGGTCATAGCGAACAATATTGGCCATATTATAGTGATCATCGGATAATGGCAGCAGGTCTATGTCCAGATCCACTCTGACCCGCTGGGTCACATTATATTCGTGTTCAAACACACCGATAGAGGCGTCGAGGGTCAGAGCCTCGATAAAAATCTGATCTGCCATAATGGATTAAGCGGCGGCTTTGTCCGTCGCATACCTTTCGAAAAAACCGCGGATATATGGCGCAAAAGACCGCCAACATTCAATACCAAAATTGTCCTCACCGGTTCGGGTGAGGATAATCGGAGCGCTTTCAAAAACCGTTCGGGTGACTTTGCCGACCGGAAAGTGCTCTAATGACAAATCCAGTGGACACCCGATGTTCACGGCTTTCACGGCATCTGCACCCATCAAGCCAAAACAGATATTGCGGTGAGACACATCTGTGATGCTGAGCGTGAAAGATTTCTCAAGCTTCGCAAAGATTTTCTCGAGTCGGTCGCGTGCGTCTACATTCGCAACGACAAACCACTCATCCGGCCCAAGACACATAACAAACTGGTCTTTGCCCAGGTTTGACCCGCCAATTTTACGCGGCAGCTTTAATCCAGACGCCTTATTCACAGCGGCAATATCCGACGGTTTTATACGCAGGCTATAGCGGACCTTTTCCGGCAGAAGCATGATTTTCAGATCATTCCCGCTTAATATTTCGGGCAAGGTCAGGCCCTGATCAAATTTCATATCAGAGGACATTTAAACGCTCCCCTTTGGGATCATAAAACATGGGTTTCACGACTTTGGCTTTGTGATTTACACCGCCTGGCATGGGAATATAGAGCTCCTCATCCATGCGGTTAAACCCGTCCCGGACAAGTGCCATGGCGATAGAGCGACCTAATGCTTCGCTCCAATATGACGAGGTCACATGGCCGAGCATATCCATCGGAATAGGTTGGTTCGGATCAGTAACAATCTGCGCACCCTCTTCCAGCACGACATTCGGATCATCCGTTAAAAGCCCGATCAGATGTTTGCGGCCCTCAGCCACCAGATCAGAACGTTGCAGCGAGCGTTTGCCGACAAAGTCTTTTTTCTTTTTGGACACAATCCAGCTCATGCCGGCATCATGGGGCGTAACGGTTCCGTCCGTATCCTGCCCCACAATGATAAAGCCCTTCTCGGCCCGCAGCACATGCATGGTCTCGGTCCCGTAAGGCGTAATGTCATATTTCTGCCCGGCTTCGAAAAGTGTTTCCCAGACATATTTGCCGAAATGCGCCGGGACATTGACCTCAAAGCCCAGCTCTCCGGAAAATGAAACCCGGAACAGACGGGTCGGCACGCCGCAAATCTTGCCCTCACGGACGGCCATATGCGGGAAGCTTTCAGGCGACAGGTCGATACCTTCGACAAATGGCTCAATCAGCTTGCGGGCATTAGGTCCATTCAGGGCGATGACCGACCATTGCTCCGTCGTCGAGGTCAACCAGACCTCCAGTTCTGGAAACTCGGTTTGCAGATAGTCTTCCATGTGCCGGTAAACACGCGGTGCGCCGCCCGTTGTCGTCGTCACATGAAACCGGTCTTCGGCCAAACGTCCGACAACACCGTCATCATAAATATAACCATCCTCGCGTAGCATAAGCCCGTAGCGACAGGCCCCGACTCCCAGTTTGCTCCAAGGGTTTGTGTACATGATATTCATGAACTTTGCCGCGTCAGGCCCAACCACTTCGATCTTGCCCAGTGTTGAGGCGTCAAAAATACCGAGACTGTCACGGGTCGCCTTGCATTCGCGGGCCACGGCTGCATGCATGTCTTCGCCCGGCTTGGGGAAATACCAGGCCCGGCGCCATATGCCGACGGGCTCAAATACGGCGCCTTGAGACTCCGCCCAGGGATCAATCGGCGTCTTGCGCGTGACTTCGAACAAATCATCAGTGCGATAACCGCAAATCGCCCCAAAGGTCGTCGGCGTGTAAGGCGGACGGAAGGTCGTTAGGCCGACTTGTGGTGCGTCTTTACCGAGCGCTTTGGATGCGATCTCAAGCGCATTGAGGTTGGAGGTTTTGCCTTGATCTGTTGCCATGCCATTTGTTGTGTAACGTTTGACATGCTCGATTGATTTGAACCCTTCGCGTACAGCCAGTTTGATATCCTTGTCGGTGACGTCGTTTTGGAAATCGACAAAGGCCTTGGTTTTTTGGGGTGCAATATAATTGGGCAATTGATCAAAAATTTGGCCCTGACCAAAATCCGCCTCTTCGACTTTGTAGGATTTGCGTCCTCCAGCCGCTTTGCTGCCCGCATTAAGTGCCGTCTTAATCCCAAAATCACCGTTACAGGCGCCAATACAAACACAGTTTTCATTGGCTTGATCCGGTAGATACACCTTGGTCGCCGCGTCCCATTTGATCGAACCTTTGGAATGCGACCATAAATGAAGGCTTGGCGTCCAACCGCCGCTCATCAACAACGCATCGCAATTAACCTGGCGTTTGGTGCCGGTATCCGGTGAATAGACCTCAATGGATTTGATCCGGTTTTTTCCACCCGTTTTCGAAATCACGGCATTTGTAATGACATCTATTCCGCGCGACTGCGCTTGGGCCAGAATGTCTGCCGCCAATTCTTTACGGGCATCAACAATCGCCGCGACGCGGATATTACTGTCGGCGAGATCAAACACGGCCTGATAGGCGCTGTCATGGGCGGTAAAGCAGGCAATGTTTTTACCAACGCCAACGCCGTAACGGTTGATATAGGTCTGAGCCGCCGATGCGAGCATGACACCGGGACGATCATTTCCATTAAATACCAGAGGGCGTTCAATGGCACCTTGTGCCAGGATGACCCGCCCTGCCCGCATACGGTGAAGTTTCTCACGGGACTGACCGGGTTTTAATGACGGCACATGGTCGGTCAGGCGTTCTGACAAGGCGACGAAGTTATCATGATAAAACCCGATGGCGCTGGTCCGGGTCATCACAGTTACGTTTTGGGCCTTGTCCAGATCCTTAATAGTTTTAGCGAGCCAGGCCTCTGATGGTTTTCCGTCTATCGTTGCGCCGGTTGCCCCAAGCAGGCTGCCGCCGAGCTCGGTATTTTCATCCACAAGCACCACACGTTGATCTTTTTTGGACGCTGCGATGGCGGCTGCGAGACCGGCCGGTCCCGCGCCAACGATCAAAACATCGCAATGGGCATAGGTCGAAGCGTACACATCGGGGTCTGGCTCGGTTGGAGCCGGGCCCAGTCCCGCCATATTGCGAATGAATGGCTCATAGACTTTGTCCCAGAAGCTCTTGGGCCACATAAAGGTTTTATTGTAAAATCCAGCGGGGAAAAATGCGGAAAACGTATTGTTAAAGGCCCCGATATCGAAGTTCAGGTTTGGCCAGCGATTCTGGCTTGTAACTTCCATTCCGTTGTAAATCTCTAAGGCCGTCGCGCGCAGATTTGGCGTCATCCGACCCTTGCCGCGCCGCACCGTCACCAAAGCATTGGGCTCTTCAAAACCAACCCCAACTGCCCCGCGCGGCCGGTGATATTTAAAACTGCGCCCCAGAAGATGGACACCGTTGGCCATTAAAGCACTTGCGACAGTATCCCCTCGCAGTCCCTCATAGCTTTTGCCGTCAAAAGAAAAGCGAACAGCCTCGCTGTGATCAACGCGACCCTTGCCGGATTTACGATACTCACCCATTGGCCGCATCCTTCCATTTCTGGATTTGCGAAGCACTCGGTCGTTTGTGACCGATCTTGTAGGTTTTGATGAACTTGTCGCTCACCGTGTTACGCACGGCATTGAAGAACATGTTGCAGCCATTGGCGTGCCACCAGCGTTCACAATGTTCGCCGCGGACATTATCCCGAATAAACATAAATTCCGACCACTCGGCGTCACTCATGGCGTCTTGCTGCTCTGGACCTGGGCGCACAATATGGGCTTCGCCTGCATAGGCGAACTCAATTTCGGGCCGGTCTTCCTGACAATGCGGACAATGAATAAGAAACATCCGGACCTCCTAATGCGCCACCGCCGCAGCCGCGGCTTCGTCGATTAATCGTCCGCCGACAAAACGGTCGAGGTTGAACGGTGCATTGATTTTATGCGGCGCGTCATGGGCTATCGTATAGGCGAGCATGTCGGCGGCCCCCGGTGTGGCCTTGAACCCACCCGTACCCCAGCCACAATTGACATAAAGACCCGGTACAGGCGTTTTTCCGAGGATTGGCGATCGGTCAGGTGTCACATCAACAATCCCGCCCCAGGAGCGCAACATGCGCATACGCCTGAAGATCGGGAAAATCTCGCAAATCGACATCAGCGTATGCTCGACAATATGCAGCGCTCCGCGTTGAGAATAGGAGGTGTATTGATCTGTCCCCGCCCCGATCACAAGTTCACCTTTATCCGATTGCGAGATATAGGCATGCACCGCATTGGACATGATCACACAAGGCACAATCGGTTTGACAGGTTCTGACACCAATGCCTGCAAAGGATAGCTTTCAAGCGGAAAACGCAGGCCAGCCATTTCCATGACCACTGATGTATTCCCCGCCGCAGAAACGCCGATTTTTTTGGCCCCGATAAAGCCTTTCTGGGTCTCCACACCTAAGACCGCGCCGTCCGGACCTCGCCGAATACCCGTGACCATGCAGTTTTGGATAATATCAACGCCCAGCTTAGAGGCCGCGCGGGCATAACCCCAGGCGACGCTGTCATGACGGGCAACGCCCGCCCGTTGCTGCAATGCGCCGCCCATAACCGGATAACGCCGATTTTGGGAAATATCGAGAATAGGTACAAATTCTTTACACTCTTCCGGGGTCAGCCACTTATTGTCGACGCCGTTCAGACGGTTGGCATGGACATGACGCTGAAAGCTTTGGACGTCATGGACATTATGAGCGAGCATCAACACGCCGCGCTTGGAGAACATGACGTTATAGTTCAGTTCTTGCGACAACCCGTCCCAAAGATCCACGGCATGATCATAGATACCAGCGCTTTCATCAAACAGATAATTCGAGCGGATAATGGTGGTGTTACGACCGGTATTTCCGCCGCCAAGCCAACCTTTCTCGACCACAGCCACATTGGTGATGCCGTATTTCTTGGCGAGGTAATAGGCCGCGCCAAGGCCGTGACCACCGGCCCCGACAATGACCACATCATATTCTGATTTCGGCTCTTTGTTTGGAAACTGTTCGGGCCAGTTTTGGTGACCCGACAGCGCATTCGCAAAGAGCGAACGGGCGGAAAATTTCATCTTACGCTCTTAGCTTCTCATTGGTTGGATCATATGGACTGTCTTCGAGCACACGGCATTTATAGCGCTTGCCCAGAATTTCGATCTCGAGATCAGTGCCTTCTGCAGATTTTGATGGGTGCACCATGGCCAGGGCCATGGACTTGTTCAACCGCCAGCCAAAGCCGCCGCCGGTTGCCCGGCCAACCACCTCGCCGCCGGAATAGATCGGGTTATTTCCAATCACATCGGCGTCATCCACATCCATGACTTCCAGGGTTACAAACGCATTATCAAAGCCGCGTTTCTCCCAGTCCAGCAACGCCTCTTTGCCCAGGAAACCCTCTTTCTTTTTCAGGTTCACGAAACGATGCAGGCCACTTTCATAGGCCGCATATTCGATGGACATTTCCGTGCCGACCAGACGGTAGGATTTTTCCAGACGCAATGAGTTCATCGCCCGTATACCGAAAGGTTTGAGACCATATTTCTCACCGTTTTTGAACAGCGCGTCAAAGATATGGTTTTGATATTCGATCGGATGGTGAATTTCCCAACCCAGTTCCCCGACAAAGTTCACACGTGCGAGCTTACAAGGTGCATGACCGACATAGCTGTCTTGCGCCGTCAACCAGGGGAAGGCCTCATTCGAGAGGTCAGACCCGCAAATCGGCTGTAACAGGTCGCGGGCCTTTGGTCCGGCCAGAACCAGTACGCCCATTGAATTGGTCAGGTCCGTGAACTGAACAGACCCATCAGTCGGCATATGCTTTTTCAGCCAGTCATGATCAAGGCGATGCAGCGCCCCTGCTGACACCAGATAAAAACTCTGCTTGCTTTCGCGCAGAACCGTGAATTCCGAATGGACGCCGCCTTTGGAGGTCAGACCATGGGCCAATGCCAGCTTGCCCGGCTTGACCGGCATGCGCTGCGCCAGCACCCAGTTGAGGAACTTCGCCGCGCCCGGACCTTCAACCCGGCACTTGGCAAAGGCGGTCATATCCAAAAGGCCGACATTCTCGGCAACGTTTTTACATTCATTGCCTACATGTTCGAAATAAGATGACCGGCGGAAAGACCAATCATCTTCCTGCGCGACCCCTTCCGGCGCAAACCAGTTGGGTCGTTCCCAGCCGAAAAGTTGCCCAAAGACCGCGCCCTTGGCTTTCATCCGATCATAACATGGTGCCGTGCGGAGCGGACGGGCTGCGGGACGTTCTTCATCCGGATAGTGGATCGTAAAGACATCCGCATAGGCCTCTTCGTTCTTCTCAATCAGATAAGACTTGGTCGCATAAGGTCCGAAGCGACGCGGATCGACGCCGAGCATATCCACGGTCGGTTCGCCTTCGACGATCCATTCCGCGAGCTGCCATCCGGCACCACCGGCCGCCGTAATGCCAAAGCTGTGGCCTTCATTGAGCCAGAAGTTCTTTTTATCCCAGGCCGGACCTACAATCGGGTTCCCGTCCGGCGTATAGGCGATCGCGCCATTGTACACTTTTTTGATGCCAAGCTCGGCGAAAATCGGCACGCGGTTAAACGCGCTTTCGATATGCGGCATCAGACGATCAACATCTTCCTGGAACAATTCATATTCGGAATTCGGGTCCGGACCATCCACATAACAGGCCGGCGCGCCGTGCTCATATGGCCCGAGGATCAGTCCGCCAGCTTCTTCGCGCATATACCATGAACCATCAGACTCGCGCAAAACACCGAGTTCCGGCTCCCCGTTCTTGCGACGAGCCTGAATGTCCGGATGCGGTTCTGTGACGATATATTGGTGCTCGACGGGCACAACGGGGATATCAAGACCGATCATCTCGCCGGTTTTGCGCGCAAAGGACCCGGTACAGGATACGACGTGCTCAGTGACCACTTCGCCTTTGTCGGTGATGACTTTCCACTTCCCGTCTTCAAGCTGTTCAATCCCGGTCACAGTTGTAAAGCGGTGGATTTTAGCCCCGCCCGCACGGGCGCCAATCGCAAGCGCCTGAGTAAGGTCGGCGGGCTGCACATAGCCATCTTCAGGATGGCGCATTGCCCCAACCAAACCGTCTTTCTTGGCGAATGGCCAGATATCGACCACCTCTTCGGGGGTCAGAAAATCCACCTTCACACCAATGGTTTGCGCAACCCCGGCATATTGATGATATTCATCCATCCGGTCTTGATTGGTCGCGAGGCGAATATTGGAAACGGTACGGATACCGACATCCTGCCCGGTTTCCTCTTCAAGGCGATTATAAAGTTCGACCGAATATTTATGTAGCTGCCCCACAGAGTAACTCATATTGAATAAAGGCAGCAGACCCGCCGCATGCCAGGTCGAACCAGATGTCAGCTCCTTGCGCTCAATCAGCATGACATCCGACCATCCCTTTTTAACCAGATGATAAAGTGTCGAAACGCCAACGACACCGCCGCCAATAACAACGACCTTAGCCGTAGATTTAATCTCGCTCATGATAAATCCCCTGCAAGTTCACTCTCAAGCGAACTAATGATTGAGTTAATTATGGTATTTACTTCGCGGGCCTGAATGGTTCCGCCCACTTTAAATTCGATCCAAAGACCACGATGCAATGCATTCAGTCGAAACGCATGAATTCGCGCCTTTTCCGCCGTCATCCCCGCATCGGAGAGAAAGGATTGGAATAGATTAGTGACCCTTGAATTATAATCTCGGAAAAGCGTGCCGACTTCATGATTATTGCCTGCATGATGCCAAAGCTGAGGCCAAATTTGTATGGTCTCAACCCCGTTTTTATCTTCGTCAAAAAAGGCATTAAGCGTTCGACGAATGCGTTCCATTGGCGGCAGGTCTTCATCGACAACACGGCTAAGCCGAGCCCACATACCCTCTAATACATGGGCGAAGCTCTCATTGATCAGCCGGTCTTTGGTCTCAAAAAAATAATGTATTGAAGCCGTTGAAACAGCTGCGCGTTCGCTCACTTTTTTGGTCGTCAGATTGCTAAGCCCACTATCGGCCAAGACCGAGATGGCGCCATCAACTATCGATAACGGCGTACCAGACAATGGTTTAGCAAGATTTGAATAGTTTGACATGACGTCCACTTACTGATTGGTCAGTCAGTCATATTTTTGAGTTATTTAAGGGTCAAATACTCTATAGCATCATTAGGAGTATTTATGTTGAAAAACAGGTTTGGGTCACTCCACTCCACTGTTTTCGCTCCTACTATCCGGCTCACCTTATGTAAGGATAGATTTTGGCCCTTTTCCCACCGTCTAAAAATATCCGCGAGGTCTTTGATGCGCCACCAGGCAAAGGTTGGGTGGGTCCGGTTAGGCCCAGCTGCAATCGAACTATGTCCAGAGGTAAAAATTTTCTGAGTGAAATCTAGCGGTAGGTTCGGCGCATCAACAGGAATAGTGAAAAATCCAGTTAGCCCGGTCTCGCTTTTTAAATATTGATACGCTGCGTATAATGCCGCAACCGGCCCATTGGGGCCCTCTTCGCAATCTTGAATATTGTCGATTTCGAGCCCAAAGGAATTTAAACCCGATATGAAAATCTTTGACGACTGCCCCGTGACACGATCAAAGACGAGATCGACCAGGCGGCGATCGCCTAATTTAATCAAAGCTTTGTCTTGGCCCATACGCCGGGACTGCCCGCCCGCCATAATGATCAATGGTTGAGATGTCGTGTTCAAGCCCCGGCTCCACGACGAGATTCTTCCGTCGCTTCCACTAAAATTCGGTCCGCCAGTTTATTCAATAATTTGTACTTTGCCTGGCTCAAAACAAATCCATTATCCAAATGGTTGAGATAGGTTTTATTAATCTCATTGGCTGGCACGGTGTGGCCCTCGCGAAAGGCAAACCACTCCGGAAATCGTTTTTCAATGTCGCTTAGATCTTTGGCAAGAATGAGCGTGGTTTTATCATATCCAACAAATCTGTCCGGCAAAGAAATCCGACAAAGATAAGGTGTCTGGCTGTCGCTTTCCTGTACAGCAATATGTCCCCAATCCTCCCCGCCCGGCCACCAGGCTGTACCGGAAAGACCATAAACTCGACATCGGGATAATCCGGAAACAATCACCTCGGGATTTAGAATATTTGAGATATGAACAATGCTCATTTGCGTCTTCAACGCCTGATCCACTGCGACATCACATATAATATCTGTCAGGGCGAGTATGCATTGTCCCTGCCCATCTATAGTGAGATCACCGCTTTCGTTTTGCGACAACACCGGGTTTTGCCAATCCTCTAATCCGGCACAACTTTTTAGAAACAAATCCAGACCATTTAAACCATGATATTCCAGCCACATCACATGATCTGACAGGGCATTAAAATCATGACCGTGGGCATAAATCCCTTCAAAGGCCTTTCGCATCAAAGCGCGAAACTCGTTTAGAGAAATTGTGATCGTATCGCTCACACTACACCTGAGGCTTGATCGGGAAAAACCAGTCATCACGAAATTCAGATCCTATATCGCTAATGAGCGGCGCCCCTTGGAACATCGTATTGCGAACCCATAAACGGGATTTGGGATCGAACTTTCCAACTCCGAAGAAGGAAAGCTTACAGCGCAATAGCTGGATTGGCAGGACATCAGCATCCAAGAGGTTGGCTCTGATCTCCCCGCAGGGTGATTGCGCCATGGTCTGAACCCGTCGCGTAATATAGCGAAATTTTGGATGAGCGAATAGGAAACGCGCCACGCTCAATGACGGATCCTCTTGGTCGGCCAGCTTGTCATAGAGGCATTTCACCTTCCAGCCGATCCCCAAAAACATTTCCTTTTCAGAACCGGGCTCTTTTGAACGCCGTCCTAGCCGGGGTTCCATTTTTTCTTCGGATCTGTACCAAAAGGTGTCAAGGCAATGCTCGCCTGAATAGTCCTCCGCCAGCGCCCAATCATATTTCTCTTCGATCAATTTGATCAGTGTTTGAAGCGTCATATTCGGCTGCAGGACATATGTTTCGTCCGAGCCAAATTCCTCTTCCAACGCCAGTACCAAATCCTTGTGTACTTCCAACAAAATGGCATTGATCAATTCCTGGGTCTCGCACTCACATTGCGTTGCTGCGTATAAAATGATTTCAGACCAGTTTCCGGGTGGGTTATGCTTCAGATGCTCAAGGACCGAAGACGTTTCACGCCTTGCGGTTTCGTTCAATGCGTTTTGATCAATATTATCGGTTTCAATCTCATCAAGGTGCTGAATTGCCTTGTGGGCAATTTCATAAAACGCCTGCAAAGCGCCAGGTTCAATTGTAGGCAAACGACAAATACGGTCTAGCGCAAGCTCACGCACATGGATCCAGTTACTGATTAATTTTGGATGATTGATCAAATAAGGCGCCATGCCTAAGCCGGTCGCATTCCCGATACCAAAATACCGTTTAATCTCGTCTGATAACCTTATAGCCTTTGGATTTTTTTGTGCCGCCACCCAATCGGTTAACTCAACACTGAAATCCCGGATCAAAAAGCAAGCCAGCATTTCCGCCATAAACGGACGGGCCAGTTCCGGATATCGCAAACAGACTTTTTCCCAATCTGCCATGCCAAATTTTCCACTGCCATAAACGGCCGTGGTTCTAAACAGATAGCCCACTTTTGCTATGACAGAAAGATCCGGCTGATTGCCATTAGCCAGACAATCAACGACATAGTTGAAATTGCGCCCGCTTTTATTGGCTCGTGTCAGGACAATACATTCCGGGTCAACCCGTCCGGCTTCTTGCAACGGGACATTTGCTCGAAGACGGTTTAATCGTGCCTCCGTCAGGTCCCCCGCACAGAGTGTCGCTGTCATATCCCATTTTTCGGCAATGACACGGTCACTGCGTTCCTCTGGCGATAAGTAATGGGAAAACACGACAAAATTGAAAATGCGTTCACCGCTATTAATTTCATAGACGGCTTCGCCAAACCCATTTTCGTCCAGGTCGAATTTAATGCGATGGATAGACCAGTTCTCGGTCATAAGCCTGCGTACCAGGCACCGCATAAAACTGAGCGGATAAGGATAAAGCGTTCCCAACCGTTCGAGCTTCATCACTTCGTCAATAGATCGGTGGGGCGCCATGGAAGCGCTGGCCTGGGGAACAGAAGATACGGCTCCCTGACTTTGCATTATGTCACTCGACCTTTGAAACCTGTGTCAAAGAAATTAAACCAGTTCAGCCCCATGACCTTGGCAACGTCGTTTTCAGACATGCCTTTATCACCAAGTCCCCGCGCGATATTTCCAAAGTCCTTGGAAGAGCCGAACCAGTCTGGTTGACGCGGCCAATCCGCATTGTCGGCACTGCCTTCGCCGTAATCCGGCTTAAACGTCCATTTCCCGGATCGCATCCATTCTAGCGTTTCATAACCCCAGTTCTGACAAAGGTCTGATCCAATCCCGATATGATCAATGCCCATGAGTTCAGCTGTATCCATGATCATGCCGCAGAAATCATCCAAAGTGCAGTCCGGCCCATTGTTTAAATGAAACGGATACATGGAAAATCCAAACATACCCCCGGACTCGCCTAAAGCCTTCAATACGTCATCGCTTTTATTCCGCAGTGCTTCGTGCCAGCTCGACGGGTTGGCGTGGGTAATGGCAATGGGACGCTCCGACAGCTCAATCGTTTGTAATGTTGAATGCTCCGCGCTGTGCGACATATCAATAATCATTCCCACGCGGTTCATCTCTTTGATGACCTCGCGCCCAAACCGCGTAACACCACTATCCCCATCTTCATAACATCCAGTCGCCAATAGGCTCTGGTTGTTATAGGTCAACTGCATAATACGCGCGCCCTCATTATACATGGTTTCGACCAGCCGAAGATCATCTTCGATTGGCGAGCAATTTTGAAACCCAAAAATTATTCCGACTTTGTTTTGTTTTTGAGCCTCAAGGATGTCACCGGCTTGTAAAACGGGCATAATCAGGTCGGAGTGATCACGAAAACGCTTCCGCCAATCACCGATGTTTTCAAGGGTATCCTTGGTGTTTTCCCAATAGGCAATAGTGACATGGATGGCGTTAACACCACCGTCCCGCGCCTGTTCAAACAGATCACGCGTCCAATTCACATATTGCAGTCCGTCGATAATCAACATGATTTAACCCGGATTGGTATAGGCGGTTTTGATAATAGTATAAAAATCCTTGGCGTGTTCGCCTTGCTCGCGCGGACCATAACTGGACGCGTTTCGACCGCCAAACGGAACATGATAATCCAGACCGGCGGTTGGAAGATTGACCAGAACACTGCCGAACTGTGCTTTACGTTTGAAGTGTTCGGCGTGTTTGAGGGATGACGTTATGATAGCGCCAGATAGCCCGAATTCTGTATCATTAGCTGTTGCCAAGCCTTCTTCATAATTATCGACTTTGATGACACAGGTCATCGGGCCGAAAATTTCTTCGCGGTTGACCCGCATATCATTGGTTGTTCCGGCGAAAACAGTCGGCGCCAAATAATAGCCTTCTTTATTACGTTGAAGCCGTTCGCCGCCCGTCAATAATTCGCCGCCTTCATCCTTGGCCAATTCCATATAGGACATAATTTTGTCCATTTGACCTTCCGAGACAACCGGGCCGAGTTCGGTACCCTCATCCAATGCATGCCCAACCCGTTTTTCCGCCGCGGCTTTGGAAAACTTGTCGACGAACTCATCATGGATATCTTTGTGCACAATGAGTCGAGAGGCTGCCGTACATTTTTGTCCAGTCGCGCCAAATGCACCATGCAAACAGGAGGCGACGGCCACATCCATATCGGCATCACCCATAATTAACATCGGATTTTTACTGCCCATTTCGCATTGGACACGCGCCATATTCTGGATGGCCGCCTGAGCAATTTTCCGACCGGTTGCCACAGACCCCGTAAAGGAGATCCCGTCCACTTTAGAGGACGAAAGCGCCGCTCCGATCTTACCACCGCCTTGCACCATATTAAACACACCTGGCGGCAGGTGTCGGTTAAGAACGTCAGCCAAAAGCCAGGCCGTAGCCGGGGTCAGCTCAGACGGTTTTAAAACAATTGTATTCCCATAGGCGAGCGCCGGCCCCATTTTCCATGCCGCAATAGCGATTGGGAAATTCCAAGGCGTGATCAGGCCAAAAACACCTACGGGTTCGCGTGAAATATCGATATTAATCCCGGGACGAACCGATGCTGCGCTTTCACCAATTTGGCGAAGGCATTCGGCTGCATAATATTGATAAAACTCGCCGGCCCGAAAGGTCTCCCCTCGCCCTTCTGCAAAAGGTTTGCCTTCCTCGCGAGAGAGGATGGTTCCGATTTCATCGCACCGGTCAATCAGTTCCTGACCAATTGCATGCATTATATTTTTGCGCTCTTCGAGCTTTACAGCCTCCCAGACCGGTTGGGCTGCACGCGCCGCTGCGACGGCGTCTTCAACATTCTGGACAGAGGTTTCGACTAAAGTTCCAACCTGATCCGACAAATCCGATGGATTTACATTGGCACTTTCAGATCCTGTATTGATCCACTCGCCATTGATCAGACTTCCATAAACATTCGACATAACATAATCCTTTCCCCCCTCGCATAATCCCACGCGAGGCAGCAGGCAAGTGCATGCAGGATTTCTAATTTATAGGTCTAAAGTGATCTAATTTTGTCGAGCACTATATTTGAGACTGAAACCCCGTCTTTTTCATGTTTAGCGCGGTTTGAATATCGGCGATCTCCAGGTAGGCGCGTCCCGTCCTGTTCATAAATTTTATCAAAGAAACCTTCCGCATGATTGGACCAATCTTCGTCGCCTCGAACCAGGGTTGGATCCATCGCAAATAGGAATTGCCCGCCCTGTGGTGGCCCGCCATCATTATTGTCTCGAACTGCCGCCTCAAAGCTGAAGCTTTCGCCGATCATGGCCGCTGATAAAAGCTCAACCATCATGGAAATGGATGACCCTTTATAGCCCCCAAATGCTAATAATGCACCTTTGAGGATTTCGTTAGGATCGCTGGTCGGATTGCCATCTGCATCCACCCCAACACCATCCGAAATAGCATGTCCATCGCGTGCCGCGACGGCGACTTCTCCGCGGGCCATAACAGACGTTGCCATATCAAAAATCATGGGCTTTTTTCCCGGACGCGGCCACCCAAAGGCAATCGGATTGGTACCATATAAAGCTTTCTTACCGCCGGCCGGAATAACGGAGGGTTTATAATTCACACACGCAAAGGCGGCGAGCCCTTCGTCACAAATACCTTCGAGGTCAGGCCAAAGCGCGGCAAAGTGATGAACCCTGATCATCGGCATAACCGCAATCCCGCAAGTTTTAGTCGCTTCGATCAATGCTGGTCGTCCCGCCTTTAAGGCATGCGGCGCAAAACAGTTTTTTCCGTCTACTTGAACCACAGCTGGCGCAAGAGTGTTGATTTTGGGGCGGGCTTTTCCATCAACTTTGCCGCTTTTAAGTGTCGCCACATATCCGGCCAAACGAAACAATCCGTGCGAAACACAGCCATCGCGTTCGGCCATAGTGATGGTATCGGCCACTGCGCCCGCATTTTCGGCATCTGCGCCAAATTTCATCAATGTTGTTTTCGCCAATTCGTGGATCGAATCGATACTCATTATTTTGTCTGACATGATGTCCTCTTAAATTGGATAACGGCTTAAAATATCGGGCCCTAACGCCTTTTTGAGCGGGTCGAGCCAGGGTTCAAAATTACGCCATTGATCAAGCCCCGACTTGAAAATGGGTTGGCGCACCTGTTCGGAACTTGCGGTGCGTACAGACCGTTTGGTCTTGTGGAAATCCAAGCAAGCCTGCTCAAAAGGTAAGCCAAGGTAATCCAGAATTCGGTGAACTTGTGTTTCCGTTTCAGCGACGACATCCTCATATTGGACGCGCAATATTTTCCCAGGCAAAACTTCGTCCCAATGATCCATCAGATCGACATAATCGCGATAATAGGTTCCGATATTTTCCAGGCCATAGGTGAATTCCTGCCCTTCGGCAAAATGTTGTTTAAAACCTGAAAAACAGCAAGCCATAGGATGTCGACGGGCGTCAATAATTTTCGCATTTGGTAATATCAAATGTATCAGCCCGATGTGCCGAAAATTGTTTGGCATTTTATCGATGAAGAAAGGCGCGCCTTGTCGATGAATTTGGGTGTCTTCGATAAAGCGATCCCCAAACTGCTTTAGTTGCTCTTCCGACATGTCGTGAAGTATGCCGGGATATCGGGCATTAACTTTCGCACGTTGACGTCCACGCAACTGGTAAGACATAGACAAAATATTAGGTAATTCCAGCGTTCCGTCCACCTGACTGTGAGATGCGATAATCTGTTCCAGCAAAGTTGAACCGGCACGCGGTAAGCCTAAAATAAATATCGGATCTTTCGACGGATTCCCCTTATTCGCCTGTTTTTCAAAAAGCTCTTGCGTACAAATCTCTTTCTGCGCTTTTAATTCTTCGGTTATGTCATCCGCAGAATAGCGTGATTGCACAGCTTTGAGGTCATTTCCACGTTCATATTGTTCAAATGATTTCTCCCAATCCTGGCGATCTTCATAGGCTTTTCCAAGGGAAAAACATAAATTGACCCGATCAGCGAAACCAATATCCATTCGCTCCGTCAGGCCCCGCATTTGATCAATTTCATCATCAGAAAATCGGTAAGTTTTTAAATTGGCGAGGCCAAAATATGCATCACCATGATCAATTTTAGCGTGGTAAGCTGCTTTATAACTTTTAACGGCCTCGTCTTGCTTCCCGAACGTCTTATAGGCGTGCCCCTGCGACGTCAGTGTAGCCGGGTCGTTTGGCACTTTTTCCAAGACCTTTTCAAATAGGCCAAATGCAGTTTCATGGTCACCTGTCTGCATGGCTTCAATGGCATAATGCGATTGAAATAACGGGTTTCCAGGCTCTCGCTCATAGAGCATTTTTGCCTGATCCAGCGCCGCCGCAAACTTTTGGCGTTTTCTGAGAATTTGAATATAATCCAAGCGCAGTTGAATATTGTCAGGGTCAAATTCGATCGCACTTTCCAATAGAAAGTCCGCTTCGTGAAATACACCAAACCTCTGACCAATATCCGCCAGGAGGCGCATGGCTTCAATATGATGCGGATTCTTTTGTAAAAAGAACCTGCAAAGCTCTTCCGCCTTCAGCATTCTCTGCTCATGGATCATATTGGTTACAGCCACCAGTTCTGGTGGCAATTTCGCTAACCGCTCTGCTTGAGCCTGCATATGGAAGGCTTGTTGCCGGTCACCTTTGATGTCAAAGATTTTAGCCATGCTGCGCCAACTTGCGATAAGGGCTGGATTGGCTTTAACGGCTTTGTGATAGGCCCCCAATGCCGCATCATATTGACCCCGATCGCGCGCCAAATGGCCTTCCTCTTGAAGGCCGCGTCCAAACTCCGGCGCAATGGATTTGAGCGACATTAAGGTATCAGAAGCCAGATCGTGCTGCTTAAGAAATCTCGCAGAAACTGCCTTGAAGTAGATAGCCTCAATATTTTTGGGCTGATCAATAATAATCTTATCAACAAGGTCGATCGCCACGTCAAACTTGCCATGACGCATAAGATCTTGAACTTTTTCTAATTCGGTTTGTGTGTCGTTCATATTCTTCGCAAAAAAAGCGCGCCCAAAATTGGACGCGCTTTCTTTATAATATCAAGTAGGACTAAGTGTCGATACTATCTGAAATTATATGAAACCCGAGCGCCAACGGTCAATGGACGGCCATAAGCTACACGAGATCTGTCATTGATATATGTCCGAGACAACTCCACTTTTTCGCTAGTGATGTTGTCCGCGTAAATTTCACCTGACCAGTTATCCCCAGTAAGACCTGCGGATAGACCCAGCGTTGTCCAGCCATTCAGCTTGTCGCGATTAATCACGATAATATCTGAATATGACCCTGCGGAATGCACCAGTTGTGGCATAATATGCGCAGTTAACCCACTGCTTGTATCCCACTCATAGCGAGCTCTCAGATTACCCTGGAAGCTTGGCGCGAAGGCCAGCTCGTCACCCAGTCGAACGTCGTCCGTTGGTGTCAGAACTTTAGTAATTTCAGTATCCAGGAAGCTGAATGCACCTGAAAGCGTCAGACCAGACATAGATTCTGGCGCATAAGTGATATCACCTTCTACACCTTTGATTTCCGCATTCGCCGCATTATCAGAGAAGAACAGATTGACGATACTTGGATCGAAAATCGTTGTTTGCAACTTACTGATATCGACGAAGAACGCATTACCATTAAAGCGTAACTGGTTATCCATCAGCGTCGTTTTCCAACCGAATTCGAAATTATCGACATCATCAGTGTCAAGTTCGAACGGAACGGTAAACGTACCCTGCGGGTTAACCGCACCACCCGGACGATTTAAAAGTCCAGGACGGAAGCTTTGCGAGTATGTTGCAAAGAACAACATATCATCATTTGGCGTCCAAGTACCCGTCAGCTTAAAGATCGTACCTTCAACTTTGGCGACATCTGGAGCCCGCAATTCATTGAATACGCGTTGTCCTTGGGCAGCGCCCAATGCGGCCTGAAGATCTGCAAGCGAGTCATTGAGCGTATATGGCCCACGAATAGCGGCATCTGTTCCAGCACAAGTCCGCGAGAAGGTATAAACCCCGTCTCCATCATATAGATCGTTGATGTCGGTACCGAATGAATTTCGATCTTCTTGAGAGAACAAGTTACAGAACGACGAGTTCGCTGTACCCATCAGATCGACTTCGATATCATACCAACGTGCACCAGCAGTAATCGCAAATTGATCAGATAATTCGAAAGTTGCCTCACCGAAAATACCTAATTGCTTATCGGTTCTGCGCGTATCATTCCGGAAAATTGTGTCCGCAGGAAATGCGCTATCGTCAGAACTATAACCTGGTCCAGGGAACCGGAAGTTATTTGGGAAACCAACTGTCGTTGCATTATAACGAACATATTTATTCCCAGGGTAACTAAAGTCTACACGCTCATCGAGTGTCAAATCGCTGTAGAAACCACCAAATGTGGCGCGCAGGCGCTTTTCCGCAGGCGTATTAAACCGAAGTTCGTGGGTCTGAACTTCAAGATTTGACTCAATATCACCATAAAGATTTGGAGCCTGACAGGTTCCAGTCGGCGCTAAACCTGAATATACGGAGTAGTCACAGATATAATATGGCAGATACTGACCAATAAACAGATATTCTGTATAATCGATCCGTTGCTCTGCATTACGGTCTGTGTAAGCACCGGTATACAGCGCTTCCAACATTCCCAATCGACCTTTCAACGTCCAATTATAATTATTTAAATCATCATTAAATTCGTTGTCTTCATAGGTCTGCATACGAAAACCGCCCAGATCCGGGTTCGCCCAGAAAATGCCATCTGTGTCGAGTTCCTGATGCAGTCCACCTAGCTGAATAGACCAATCATCGTTGAATTCATGACGAATAGCACCGCGAATACCAAAATATTGAGCTTCGTTCTGGTTGTCTTCGACAAGTGCATTAGCACTAAGAGCCGTCACACCGCTAAGATCAGCACCGGCCTGGAAACCTGCGCGAGTTGCCCCGACAATCTCTCCATTGGATCGTACCGTATCCGCTGTCCGATAACGGGCTGACTGGGTTACATCTATGGTCCCAGGCACAGCATCAATAAATCCGCCTTGCTTATCGAAATATACAACGCCGCGAAGAGCGGTGTTTTCACCGATTGGCGCATTATACACCGCCTCGGCCTTATAGCTCATATCACCACCTTTGGTGAATGACATTCCGGCACTGAACTTTGCTTCTTCGACACCGATTTTAGGCTTGTTGGTGATCAAGCGTACAGTACCTGCCTGAGACGAGGCACCAAACAACGTACCCTGTGGTCCAGACAACACCTCGACCCGTTCCAGGTCGGCGGCGTAAACGTCCAAATTTCGTCCTGGCTGCGCAAGCGGTTGCTCGTCCAGGTAGAAGGCCACGTTTGGCGCAAGACCTGCAACACCGGCAATTGACGTGGCTGGCGTGGTGGAGGCGAGACCTCGAATATAAATCGTGTTGTTACCCGGCCCGGCACCACCTGCAGAGACGCCTGGCAGTTGAACCAGATAATCGGTAAATACGTCGACCCGCAACTCATCCAGAGTTTGCTCGCCTAGTGCTGCGACCGCAATCGGGATATCCGACGCACTCTCAGAGCGCTTGGTTGCAGTTACAATAACCTCATCTTCGAGTTGAGCATGAGCAGGTGTTGCAAATATTGCAACGCCTAAAACGCCCAAAGCTGAGCAGGTTAATAATCGTTTTTTATGCATCAGATTCCCCTTCGTGTGCATGTACGCAATGGTCAGCGCTATTCCTTTTAATGACGAGCCTTTTGACTCATTAAAATATTTCTAGAAATGTTTTGCGCGACAGTCCACGGCTCAAAATCAGGGTTAATAATACCAATTTCCAAAATTGCCACGAATTTTACCACTATGTTGTTGAATTTATTGCATTATCAGTCGAACCGAATATTACATCAAAATAAGTAATGTTACTGATAAAACTGAAAAACGTGACATTTAAGTCACGTTTTATACTCAAACTGGCTAACATTGGCGCATTCAGGCTTTTGTAAGCAAGTCCTTTACAAGTGAAACAGCCATCAAAGCGACCACGAATGAGAAAGGCAGAGCGCCGATCAGCATAGCGGCGCGCAAGGCATTCAGACCTCCTGCTGCCAATAAAACGCCGATCACCGCGGCCAATAGTAAACCCCAGAAAACAACGTGCCTGACATGCCTATCAGTTGCATTTCCGCCCGACGCAATTGTTGAAATAACCAGGATCGCAGAGTCCGCCGATGTTACCAAATAGGTGATCAGCAATATGACAATCACGACGGACATTGCCAAGGCAGCAATTGATCCTTTTGAGAGAATTACATTGATCGTTTCAAATAGCTGAGCGGACAAATCGCTCCCTATGATGCTGCCGGCCGCATCTCCAAATAGTTCAGCGTAAATTGCGCTGCCACCCGCCAAAGCAAACCAAACAAGACACATAAGGCTCGGGGCCAACATGGCTCCGAGCACAAATTCGCGAATAGTTCGACCTTTTGAAACCCTTGCCAAAAACAACCCGACAAAAGGCGCAAAAGCGATCCACCAGGCCCAATATAGAATGGACCACCCGCCTTGCCAGACCGCCAGAGCTGAAGACACATTGTCCCCGTCAGTATTTACTACAGATCCATCAGCGTTCCATATTGTAAAGCTCATGCTCGGGATCGCGCGCACATAATCGAATATCGCCAGAAAATAATGCTTGATCGAAAACCCGAGCGCCCCTGAAAAAACTCCGAAGACGGCAAAAAAGAACAATAAGAAAAATGAAAGACCCATATTTAAGTTTGAGAGCCACTTAATTCCTTTTCCGACGCCGGAAATCGCCGACAGGGTTGACGCGACGAGAATGACCCCCAGACAAAACAACAGTGCGAATAAAATTGGCTCCTTTTCACCGGGCGGAATTATCCACTCAGCCCCCGAAATATTGTGCAGCCCAAAAGCAAATTGCTCGACCCCTAAGGCGATCGTATAACCAACCCCCGTAATGGTTGCGATAATGGCCGAAATATCAACAATATGGCCGAGTGGGCCAGACAATTTTTTGCCAAATAACGGGCTGAGTCCGGCCCGAATTGTCAATGGAAAACCTTTATTATAGGCGAAATACCCCATGACTAATCCAACGATTCCATAAATACCCCATGGTGTTAGTCCATAATGCAACATAGTCCATTTGAACGCCGGCCTGACATTATTTCCAGACAAACCATCAGCTAGTCCTTTGATCACGTCAGGATTATCGCTGAAGTGAAATACGGGCTCACCGACCGCATAGGTCAACATGCCGACACCAAGACCCGCGCCGAACATCATAGAAAACCAAGAAAACCGGGAAAATTCCGGTTTGTCATCGGGCCGCCCTAATTTCACACGCCCGGTTTTGGGCCAAAGCGCCAGAAAGAGACAGGTCAAAAGATAAAAGGCCGTTACATATATATACCAACCGCCAAAAACCCCATTGGCCTTACCTTGGATATGAGAAAGCGTTTTACCGGCATTGCCGTCGAAAACGGCCCAACATAAAAATACTGCAACGAGAATTATTGCGCTGAGCGCGACGGTTTTGTTGAGCCCACTAAAAAAACCAGACTTAGCTGTCTTAATTTCCAATAGCGCCGGCGCATCGATTGCAGACATGATTTCCCCTATGTTTTAATTATCTGCGCCTACACTGTCATAGCCTCCCCGCCAAAGTCCATGACGAAAATCAGAACTTAAATGTAAAAGAAGTGATTGTAATAAGCCGTTTTAACCCTAATTGACCCGATAAACATAAACGGCATGTTTAATCGCAGAATCCCCGTCCGGCATCGACACAAAGGGCGTCGTTTCAAACACAAGCTCCCATAATCCGGCCTTAGATAAGGCGTGTCGTTTATTGTGAAAGGGCTCCGTGCGCTCATTGATGTGCCCATGGGTCGACCAGATTACTAATCCGTCTTTTTGCGTAACACGGATAAATTCATCCAGACTGTCAGGCGGCGCATTTCCAGGGGCTAAGGCTCCGATCGCATAGGTCACTGGAAAATGACCGTCGGGAAAATCCAGTGGTTTTCCCAGCGTCATTTGCTGAAGAGTGTCATAAACATTGCGCGTCTCGGCGATGGCGAGCATGCCGTCCGAGATGTCTATTCCGTGAAATCCGTCATATCCCATCATTTTAAGCGGCAATGAATGCATGCCGGTTCCACAGGCGGCATCCAAGATTGGTGTCGTGCCCATCTTAACATGCTTGGCAAAAACGCAAGCGCCCACATAGGGGAGTTGAATACCAAATGCGGTCACATCTTTATCATAAGATCCGGCCCATTCATTATAAGCCTGACGTCGATCCTCATCGGTTCGCGCGGCGTAAACTTTCTCAAGTTTAGGATTGCTGCTATGTCCCATAAACTCTTTCTATGCTGTATTTCCCCCGTCAATACGCAGGATGGATCCCGTTATATGGCGCTCGGTCGCCAGGTAAAATATCGCCCGCGCAACTTCTTGCGGCTCGGCAATTGCACCAATAGGAATGTTTCCCTCATTGCGTTCAACGACACTATCTCTCAGCTCGGTCGTCTTATGTTCTGAAAACAGCATGGGCGAATTAATCGCGCCAGGCGCAACAGCATTGACAGTGATCTTGCGCGGCGCAAGCTCGAGCGCCATGGTTCGGGTCAATTGGTCCACCGCGCCTTTACTCGCACAATAGGCGGCTAGCCCGGCCGCACCGTATCGGCCACAGGTCGAAGACACATTTATGATAGAGCCCTCCTGCGGCATTTGCCGGGCGACCTCACGGCTCATATAAAACAGGCCGTCCACATTGACCGACATAATCCAGCGCCAATCCGCGTCAGTCGTATCTTCGGCTGTTTCGCGGAGGATCACGCCGGCATTATTTACGAGTCCGCTAACGGGCTGCGACCAGGCATCTGTAGCCGCCGATACCGCTTTCGCCGCATTTCCAGGATCTGTCACATCACCGGAGAACGCCTTGCAGTTTTCTCCAAGCGAACTTGTGGCCGATAATAGTTTTTCAAGATTACGTCCTGTAATCAAAACCCGCGCCCCTTGATCGATAAACAATTTGGCCGTTTCAAATCCGACACCACTGCCACCGCCCGTGACGATGACAGTATTGCCTTTAAATGATTTGGGGTCACCGGTCATAAATCCTCACATATTAGGCAAAGGCAATTTCGCCAGACGGCCGCCATCCACCACAATTGTTTGCCCCGTCACAAAAGCGGATTGCGGGCTGGCCAGCCAAACCGCCACGTCGGCAATATCCTGAGGCAATCCTAATCGACCCACGGGGTGTAGCGATTTGATCTCTTGATCAACTTTGTCCCGGTCCGGATATTGCGTCAGGAATTCTTCATTAAACGGCGTATTGATCCAGCCCGGTGCAATGGCATTGCACCTTATACCCTGTGGACCATATTCCAGCGCAATATTGTGTGTGAGCGAGGAAACAGCCCCCTTGGACGCACCATAAACCGCATGCATCGGATTGGCACCCAGACCCTCGATTGAGCTGATATTGACAATCGCGCCACCGCCCGATTGCTTCATTGGGGCCCGGGCATATTTCGTGGTCAGAAACACGCCGCGCACATTCACGGCCATGACCTTATCCCATTGTGCGACAGTCATTTCATGCAAAGGTACTTCAACCGCAATACCTGCATTATTGACCAACACATCCAACCGACCATATTTGTCATCGACATATTGAAACAACGCTGTAACGCTATCTTCTTCGGCAATATCGGTTTTATGAAAATCAAGATAGGTTACGTCTGGCGGATTAAGATCAGCGGAGATGACATGCGCGCCCTGCGCCATAAATGTCATAGCGATAGACAAGCCGATATTTTGTGACCCGCCCGTAACGATTACGACCTTGTCCGCAAACTCACTCATGAAACCGCTTCACCACATTGCGCTGTGCCCCAAGACCGTCAATCCGCGACTCCATGACATCGCCGGGTTTAAGATAAAGCTGGGGGTTCATACCGTAACCAACACCGGGGGGCGTCCCCGTGAACATGACGTCGCCCGCTTCCCAGGTCAAAAATTCTGAAATATGAGAGACCAGCTCCGCGACGCTGAACACCATATCCGCCGTATTACTGGATTGTCGAACCACGCCGCTAACGGTCATTGATATATCGCGGGCATTGGGATTGGGCATCTCATCTTTGGTGACCAGCCATGGCCCAATGGGTTTGAGCGTGTCGGCGCTTTTGCCCTTGGTCCACTGTGTGCTTCGGGCGAGCTGGAACTGCCGCTCAGACACGTCATTGCCCACCGTATAACCCGCTACATGATCCATGGCGTCCTCAATCGGGATATAAGAACCGCCCTTGCCGATTACAACGACAAGTTCTGCTTCCCAATCCAGTTCCGTCGCACCGCGCGGCATTATTACGTCATCATAAGGCCCGTTAATTGCCGTCCGAGCGGTCAGCATGAACATGGGCTCAGGCGGTGTTTCAAGCCCTGCTTCCTGTGCGTGCTTCCCATAGGTCAGCGCACAACCGATAATCTTGGGTACATTTCCAATTGGTGCGCCAAGGCGAGCGCCTTTTGGAATTTCGGGATAGTCGACATCGGGCCGGGTTTGAACTTTGGCAAAAAATTCGGAATTCACTGTCTCGCCGGTCCAATCAGCGACAACTGAACTGACATCTCTGAGGTTGCCATTCTGATCAACGATCCCCGCGCGTTCTGAACCTTTGTCTCCAAACCGTATGAGCTTCATGAATTCCTCTTGATCAGTTCTTCGACCTTTTCAATGCTGATTTTTCCGTTTTGCGCAAGACCCGTGAAAACCTCAATCGTATCTTCAATTCCTTGTTCAATAGAAAGATATCCACCTAGCCCAAGATAATTGTCCAGCCCGCCATCATCCGTGTCACTTGGAAAGGGTAACGGACTTCCTGAAATCGTTATCCCTGCCCCCGGCACTTGAGTTTTGATAATTTTACAAACCTCAGTTACCGAGGCTGGCGTTCCTTGCATATCAAAAACCAAAGCATCATTAGCGGGCTCAGACACCGCGCCGATGAAACGCAAAGCCGCGTCCCGCACATGAACAAAGGCAACCTGCCCTGAGAATGGTATGGTGTAATTCAGCCCGGAAACCGCCGCCAGCATGGCAATTGTTGGGGCCGCGCTCATACCCTGATCCCGGCCCGGACCATAAATGACGCCGGGTCGAATACAGATCGACGGCACTTGCCAATCTTGCCAATAGACCTTGGCCATTTGCTCATTACAGACCTTATGGGCCCCGTATAAGGTATCCAGGTGATCATTATCCCCCATCGCAGGGGCGGCGATAGAGCTGGCATAGGCAATGCGGTTCACACCAGCTTGACGACAGGCCTCAAAAATATGCGTTGTACCAAGTACATTGACTTGAGTGCCCTTAATCGGGTCCGCCTTGGCAAATGGAACTTGTAAGGCCGCAAGATGAATAACCGCGTAAATATCATAATCTTGGATCACAGATAAGACCTGATCATAGTCAGTGATGTCGCCTTGAACCCAATTCAATCCATACGAACTCTCTGAAACCAGATCAAGTCGAGCGGTTGAGCTTGAAAGATCGAAGGCTACGGGTTGCGCGCCGATCTCCAGCAACTCCTTGATCACCCAGGCGCCAATGCATCCGGCTGCACCGGTTATTAAGACGGATTTACCTTTGAGAGCGTCAGCCTGTCCGCTCATGAGTTACGAAGCCGATCTCGAAACGCGATCAAGGAGCCAATCGCATGATCGATCTGATCGCCCAGTTGCGTGGCATCATCATGTAGACTTACATTGTCAACCAGCTTGTCCAGTCTGGCCGCCGCGCGCCAGGCCTCATGGCGGGTCAACTCGGCTGGCAGGCCCGGATCATCCCATCCCGCCATATTGATCGAATTGGTCCCGTCGACTGCCTCAGCAGGCGACACAACAAATGACGGGATCATCGTAATCCGTTCAGCCTTGTATTTCAGCCGGCAGGCCCGGTGAAAAATCATATTGCCCTGTTGCATAAATCCGTATCCGGGCCCTGGGAATGGCACGGTGACAACCCGGTCGGATGGTAGGTCCGTATCCCTCCCTTCTTCGCCCGCTATACCGAGCAGAGCCTGCCCTTCGGATTTGGTTCCCCTAAAATATTGAAACTCGCCGCCTTCTAAAGCGCTCGGATCGGACATCAGCATCACAATATCAAAAGCCACCGAATCCGTGTGCCAGGTATCGACCGCTTTGGTCACATCTTCAGGCGCATAGTTGACCCCACACGCGACGGCCGGAACTGAATGCCGGGCCAAAGACACCTCGGCAAGTCTTGACAAATGTTCGGACAATTCCGGGCTGTCGCAAAAATCTTTGATAAATTGGGATCGATAGCCCGCGCCGCGCACATAAGACCCGAGCCGATTGACTCCCGTGCCGACGCTAACGTTGCGATTGTCATACATTTTCAGGCAAATCTCGCGCATAGCGGCGACGCCCTCATCAGACAAAATCCTGAATGCTGAACTGACCCCGTAATCGCTCGGACAATCTTTGATTTCCGCTTCGGAATAACCAAGCTCACTGAGTTTAATTATGGTTTCAGGGGCCTCAAGCGCCAGATGCCTGGAGGCATCAAATACGGGCTCGGATTCGAGCTTAATATAGTCCGGCGGACGCTGTTTGGGAAAAGGCAATGTCTGTCCCATAATTTTCCTCCAAGTCGTCGCTGAGTCTCTATCCACAGACGACATCTGTCAACTCAAGCGCAAATTAGATTAGGAAGCTTGAAGAGAGCTATTGCCTGCGCTGATTAACGCGGCTCAGATCGCTAAATCCTTTGCCTCACAAGCTTTTGAATTAAAACGGTTTTATTTTCGCGACGACCTTTCCAAATGAAGGCTTTCATTAGAAATCGTCATACCATCAAATCAAGCTGGTTTTTTAGGTGACAAATTTGCCGTGCAATTTATTAAACGCCCACCAATAATATAAGAGGCCCTTATGAGCGCGACTAAAATTGACGGCAAAGCTTATGCTGCTGGACTAAGAGATCGAATTGGCGAGGCTGTGACCCAATTACCAGGCCAACCGACACTGGCTGTGGTCCTTGTCGGAGAAGACCCCGCGTCTAAAGTCTATGTCAAAAACAAAATCAAATTCACTCTTGAGACCGGTATGCGTTCCATTGAACACAAGCTTCCGGCTGATATTAGTGAAGACGAATTGGTCAAAATCGTTCGCGACCTCAACAATGATAATGAAGTCGATGGCATACTCGTTCAATTACCGCTCCCGAAACACCTAAATGAAAATCGGGTTATCGAAGAAATCGATGCGAACAAAGACGTTGACGGATTGACCGAAACATCTGCCGGACGCTTGTCACTTGGTAAGCCGGGCCTGCGTCCCTGTACGCCGACCGGATGTGTCATGCTCGCCAAAGACGCTCTGGGAGACCTAAGCGGAAAATCCTGTGTTGTGGTCGGACGGTCGATTTTGGTCGGAAAGCCCGCCGCCTTTTTATTCCTTGAGCAAAACTGCACAATTTCCATCGCCCATTCCCGCACCCAAAACCTGGAAGAGGTCTGCCGGGAAGCCGATATCATCGTTGCTGCGGTCGGACGTCCTCAAATGGTCAAAGCCGAATGGATAAAACCCGGCGCCTGCGTGATTGACGTTGGCATTAATCGGGTCCCGCATCCTGAAAAACCCGGCAAAACTTATCTGGTTGGAGATGTGGATTATCATCCGGCCATGGAAACAGCCGGTTCAATAACGCCAGTCCCCGGCGGTGTCGGTCCTATGACCATCGCCTGTCTTTTGAGAAATACTGTACTCGCCGCCTGTATGCGTCGCGGTTGGGATGTCCCAGAAAATCTGAGTTTCTAGGACTTAAGCGCGGCGCCGGCGTGTCCGGCGCGGCGCGCTTTCATTTGCTGCGGGCGAAACGAGATCCCCAAGTTTATCCTTGATCTCGGAAACATTCGGTCGTTCGCTTTGAACGAAACTATTAATCGCGATCCGCATGGCGGCAATATGAGCCGGACGGGTTCCGCAACACCCACCTATGATCCGGACTCCGGCATTGGCCGCGAGCCGGACAAAATCGGCCATCATTTCCGGTGTGCCGGAGTAAACCGTTTCCTTACCTTTGATAATCGGAATACCGCAATTGGCTTTGGTAACTATCACTGCATTGGGATTCTTGGACGTCATCGCCAGCGCCGCTACCATCATGTCCGACGCTCCAACGCCGCAATTCGCCCCATAAGCCACAGGGCCGTGATCGTGTGAACAAGCGACATCATCGAGTTGGTCAGGGGCGACTCCCATCATGGTTCGGCCAGCCGTATCAAAGCTTGCCGTAAAGACATATGGCATGCCGACATCGAGAGCGGCGGCAATCGCGGCGTCAATTTCTTCGGTCGCGGACATGGTTTCGATCCAGACCACATCTGCACCGCCGTCCTTAAGACCTCGTATCTGCTCGACAAACTCGGCCTTTGCACTGTCAAAGGTCATCGCTCCCATGGGCTCAAACAGCTCACCTGTTGGCCCAACCGAACCACCAACAACTACAGGACGATCCGCCCGTTCAGCAACCTTACACGCAATCTCTGCCCCAGCCTTATTAATCGCATAGGTCTGATCCTGAGCATCATGAAGCTTTAAGCGCGGCGCATTGGCCCCAAATGTATTGGTCAATAAAATATCAGAGCCCGCATCAACAAAGGCCTGGTGCAGGGTTTCTGGTTTTTCGGGATCGGTCAGGTTCCACAAATCCGGCGGATCGCCCGGCATCAATCCCATCTGCATGAAATTAGTGCCCAGAGCCCCGTCGGCCAAAACCAGTTTTTTTTGCGAGAGCAAATTTTCAAGAGAAATACGCATAGCGGCCTCTTATACCTGAAAATCTCAAATATAAAGCTTTATTTATATGACTATGCAAATCGAGGTTCGACCCAAGAACCACCAATTATGCGCCTACAAGTTTCGATAATTGTTATTTATCAGATTGATTGATGAAACTGGTTAACTGTAGACCGGGTTCGTCGCTCTATCCTAGGTTCGAACTATGACGGATCAGGCGATAAAAACCCACGCACAGGTCGTGGTCATTGGAGGTGGCCTGATTGGCTGCTCAATTCTCTACCATTTAACCAAGCTGGGTTGGAAAGATGTGCTCCTTTTGGAGCGCGATGAATTGACATCCGGTTCCACCTGGCATGCGGCGGCCAATATTCACGGCCTGCATGACAGTAATAATATCTCCAAGCTGCAATATTACACCATGAAGCTCTATAAGGAGCTCGAAAAAGAAACCGGACAAGGCTGCGGTGTCTTTCAACCGGGGGCCCTCTATCTGGCGCAGACTCCGGACCGGGAACATCAGCTTCGAATCCAAGCCGCTAAAGCCCGGTATTTCGGCGTCGAGTTTCACGAACTCTCACGGCAAGAAGCCGAGGAGATGCACCCCCTTGTCGATTATGACGGGATTCGCTGTATCATGTTCGAACCGGACGGCGGGAATGTGGATCCATCAGGCGTGACTCAGGCCTATGCCATCGGTGCGCGCCAGAACGGGGCCAAGATTTACCGATTTACACCAGCTATTGAAACTAATCCGAGGCCGGACGGCAGTTGGGATGTCGTAACGCCAAAAGGCACGATCCACGCCCAGGTTGTCGTTAATGCGGCCGGGCTCTGGGGCCGTGAGGTCGCCGGGCTTGCGGGATATCAATTGCCGCTTATGACGATGGAACACCAATATCTGGTGACCGAAGATATTCCAGAGATTGCCGCAATTGGGCGTCGCCTGCCCTCGGTTTCTGATCGCGACGGCGAATATTATATGCGTCAGGAACTGCATGGGCTTTTGGTCGGGGCCTATGAAAAAGACGGTCGCTTCTGGGCTGAAGACGGCACGCCGCTGGATTTCGGACACGAGCTGTTTTCAGATGACCTGGACCGTATTGAGCCCAATGTTATGCGGGCCTGTGAACGCGTCCCTGCGCTGGCCAGTGCGGGCATTAAAAAGGTCATTAACGGCCCGATGATCTGGACCCCAGATGCGGCGGCATTGTACGGCCCCGTGCCGGAACTGAAAAACTACTTTGTCTGCAACGGCATCATTCCGGGCTTCAGCCAGTCCGGCGGCCTCGGCATGATGATGGCGCAGTGGATCGTCGAAGGCGAACCGGAACTCGATATGTTTCCGTGGGATATGGCGCGCTACGGTATTGACTGGACGCCGAAAAGCTTTGTCAAAGCCCGGGCCCTGGATTGCTATTCTCACCGCTTTAAAATCCACTTCCCATATGAAGAGCGCGAGGCCGGGCGCCCGGTCCGGACTCGTCCGATCTATGACAACCAAAAATCCATGGGCGCCGTATTTGGCCTGAACGCATCTTGGGAACACCCCTTATGGTATGCCCAAGACGGACAAGACCCCGTCGACACTTACGGATTTGAACGTCAACCGTGGTGGGACTCTGTCCGCGAGGAATGTAAAAACCTGCGTGAACATGTCGGGATTATCGATGTGTCCAATTTCGCCAAATATGAGATCAAGGGCAAAGGGGCCAAGGCCTGGCTGAACTCCATCCTGGCCAATAAGGTTCCGTTCAAAGCCGGGCGCACCTGCCTTTCGCCATTGCTCGGCGTTCGTGGCGGCATAGCCGGCGATTTCACCGTGACCATGGTTGATGAGGATCATTACTACATGTTTGGCTCAGCCATGGCGGAACGTTATCACAGCCGGTTTTTCAATGATGAAGAAAAGCCAGACAGCGTCTCGTTTACGAGCCGAACCAAAGACTGGTGCGGATTTAATGTGGCGGGGCCGAAGTCCCGCGCCCTGTTAAACAAGCTGACAGACGCAGATTTATCGTCCGAAGCCTTCCCGTTTATGCGCTCGAAACGGCTTCAGGTCGCCGGCATTGACGCGTTCGCTTTGCGGGTCTCTTTTACCGGAGATCTGGGCTGGGAAATTTATGTTGATGAAAAAGATCAGGCCGCATTGTTTGATG